>DAOOIV010000029.1 GCA_035384605.1 Phycisphaerae bacterium | reverse complement strand
GTTCACCTGAGCGATGACCAGCTTGGCCGATTCGGCGGCCGCCTTGGTGATGTCCACCGAGACGCCCAGGCTGCAGTTGCCGTGCTCGTCGGGCGTGCTGACCATGATCAGCGCCGCGTCGATGTCAATGCGCCGGGACTTGAACATCCCCGGAACCTGGGACAGGAAAATCGGCGTGTAATCGGCACGGCATTCATTCACCGGCCCGCGCACGCTGTTGCCGATGAAGAACGCGTTGGCCCGGAAATTCGGCGCATAGCGCGGGTCCGTATAAGGGGCCACTCCGAGGGTCAGCACGTGGATCACCTCCGTGTCGGCCAATCCGGCGCCTGCTTCCACCATCGTTCGCACGAGATGCTGCGGTTCGCCGCAGGCCGAACCCACGAACACCCGACTGCCCCGGCCGATCCGCTTGATGGCCTCGGCGGCGGGTACCAGCTTTGCGGCATATCGATCACGCCAGTTCGTACTCATCGCTCATGACTCCGACAAAATGATCCGCGCGTCGGCGACCATCGCGCCGCTGCCGCGGGCGTAGACGATCAAGGGGTTGATATCCAATTCCTTCACGTCCGGGTTCTCGGTCACGAATTGTGACAACCGCATGATGCACGCCGCAATCGCCGTCGTGTCCGACGGGGCTTCTCCCCGCACGCCCTGCAGAAGACGATGGGAACGAATGCTGGTCACCATTTCGCTTGCCACGTTCTTGCGGATCGGGGCCAGACGGAAGGCCACATCCCGCAGGGCCTCGGTGTAGATCCCTCCCAGCCCGAACATCAGCAACGGCCCGAAACGCGGGTCGCGGCTCATGCCCAGAATGATCTCCTTGCCCGGCGGCAGCATCTTCTGAATCAGCACTCCCCAGATCTCCACCTCACGCCCCATCTTGCTCCGCACCGCCGCCAGTATCTCGTCGTACGCTTGGCGGACCGAGTCGGCGTCTTTGAGGTTCAACCTCACGCCGCCCACGTCGGTCTTGTGCAGAATCTTGGGGCCGGAGATCTTCATTACCACCGGGTAGCCGATCTTCTCGGCGGCCGATGCCGCCTCCTCCGCCGAGGCGGCCAGAGAATAGGGCACCAGCGGGAAACCGTAGTGCCGCAACGCATCCAACGCCTTGATTTCCACCAGTTGGTTTCGACCGGCACGCCGCTCCTCGGCAAAGATCGCGGTTGCCCCCTCGCGGTTCGCCTCAAATCGTTCATACTCCTGCACCGGCGACCGGACCCATTCACCAAATTTGGCCTTGGCGGCCAGCGCCTTCATCGCGTTCTCCGGAAAGCGGTAGGTGGGTACGCCGTATTTCTTCTGAAGCAAATCAATCGCGCCGGCGACGTCTTCAAGACCCATCAGGCACGCTGCCACGGGCTTGTCCGTGAACTGCTTTGCTTCTCCGATGACCTCCGCGATCTCCATGACGTTGGTCATCGACTGCGGCGTGACCACCACCAGAACCTGGTCCACCCCTTCGTCCGCGATAACCGCATCCAGCGCCGCGCGGTAACGGTCATGTCGGGCGTCCCCGATGACGTCAACCGGGTTCTTCAGGTTGCTCGTCGGCGGAAGCTGGAATCGAAGCGACTTGGTCGTGTACTCCTGAAACTTGGCAAGCTTCAATCCGTAGCGAATACAGGCGTCGGTGGCCATGATGCCCGGTCCGCCCGCGTTGGTGACAATCGCCGTCTGCCGACCCCGGGACATCGGCGGGTCCGCGAACATCTCCGCCAGGTCAAACAACTCTCCCACGGACTCAACGCGAATGACGCCGGCCTGTGAGAAGATCGCGTCATAAACCTCGTCAGAACCGGCCAGCGAACCTGTGTGAGAGGCGGCCGCCGCGGCACCTTCCTGCGTCCGTCCCGTTTTGATCACCAGAATCGGCTTGGGGTTCGGCCCGTGCGTGATCTCGTGCGCCGCGTCAATGAAGGCCTGGCCGCCCGACAGGTCCTCGATGTACATGAGGATGACCTTCGTGCTCGGGTCGGCGGCGATCACCCTGAGCAGATCGATCTCGGTGACGTCGCACTTGTTGCCGAAGCTGACAAATCGCGAGAAACCGATTGCCTGTCCCTGCACGTAGTCGAGCAGCGCCGCAGCCAACGCCCCGCTCTGGGAAATCAGGCCCAGACACCCGGCCTGCGGCATCTCGCCGCCAAACGCCGCGTTCATCCGGACATCCGGGTGCGTGTTGACGATGCCCAGACAGTTGGGGCCTACGATCGAGAGCCCGCGCTCCGCGGCCAGGGCCTTTAACCTCTGCTCTCGCTCCGCGCCATCGCCGCCGATCTCCTTGAACCCCGCCGAGATGATGAGAAAGTGTTTCGTTCCCCTGTCCGCGCATTCGGTCACCACCGCCTCGACTCCCGGCGCGGGAACGATGATGACCGCCAGGTCGACGGTTTCATCGATGGCCGAAACGTTGGGAACACAACGAATACCCAGGATGCTCTTGGTCTTGGGGTTGACCGGGTAAACCACGCCGGTATAGCCGCCATAGATCAGATTGCGGAAAATGTCGCTCCCGGCCGTGCCTACGCGACGCGAAGCGCCGATCACGGCGATTGATCGTGGGGTGAACAACGGCTCCAGATCGCGAGTCTGTCGTTGGTCGGTTTGGCCGGTTGGCGATGCTTCGGTGCTCAGAGGCATCTGGCTCGACTCCTGCTGGAAAAACTGCGGTTCCCGCCATCTCGTGACCGCCCGGCGGGTTTCCGCTGACAGTCGGATGGTCAGCATACCATCCGAATCTGCAGTTTACCATGGGGTTGCTCGCACCGGCGGCGAGGCGAAGTCGCCGTCCATGCGGGGTGTTACGGCAGCTCGGCCCGGGCTGCGCTTCCCAGGTCGTTGCGGTGGGCTGGCCGGCATCTCCCATGCCTTCCGCACAAAGGATAACCGCAGCGTCTGCACGTCGCAAGAAACATCACTGCCGCCGCCGTCCACGCCCCGTTGAGCGTCCTTGTTCGTTTTCCGGTCCCCGGGCGATCTCCGGAAGCAACTTGTCGGCATGAATGCTCACTCGGCTGCCTCCGATGAGCGACCTCGGCGATCGGCTGAGTTCAAAAAGACGACGACGGCCGGCTCCAACGCCGGCCGCCACCGGTTCATGTCTCAATCGCGCCCCGATGCCCTCAGCCGTTCCAGCCCCGCCAGGTCTGCAGCAGCTTCATGTAGTTGCCCCGTATGAATGCCTGTGGGTCGGGGCACTTCTGCAAGCTCATGCTCCCTTGCATCTGACGCAGTGAAGCGTAGTCGTGCTCTTCCAGCCACGCGCTGACCTTGCGGATCATGGTCCGGATGTATTGCGGCCCGTTTTGGAGCAAAGCCGAAACAATCTGCACGGCGTGAGCCCCGCACATGACCGCCTTGATGGCGTCCAGCGGCGTGTGAACGCCCCCCGTCACCGCCAGCGAAGGCGACACCCGACCGGAGAGGATCGCCAGCCACCGCAACCGCAGGGGCAGTTCCGCCGAAGTGGACAACGTCAAATGCTGAATCACCTCAAGATTGTCAACATCGATGTCCGGCTGGTAGAAACGGTTGAAAAGAACCAGCCCGTCAGCCCCGACCTTCTCCAGCTCCCGCGCGACGTTCGCGAAGGACGAATAGAAGGGGGACAGCTTGACCGCCACCGGCACCTTCACGGCTTGCTTGACCGACTTGACCATGTCGATGGTCGCGGCGAAACGGGCTCCGCTCGGCTCATCCGGATCGGTCGGAACCTGGAAGACGTGTAACTCGATGGCGTCCGCCCCGGCTTCCGCCATCTGCCGCGCGTAGCTCAGCCAGCCTCCCGGCGTGCTCCCGTTCAGCGAGGCGATCACCGGAATGCCCACCGCCTGCTTGATCTTGCGGATCTGTTCCAGGTACTCGTCCGGTCCAAGTACGTAGTTGTCAGGAGTGGGGAAATAGGTCAGGGCTTCCGCGAAGGATTCGGCCGGCCCATCCATGCTCTGATAGGCCGTCATGCCCTCCGCTGCCAGTTGTTCCTCGAACAGCGATCTCATGACGATCGCCGAAGCACCGGCGTCTTCAAGTTCGCGGACCGTGTCCAGATTGTCCGACATGGGCGAAGCGCCCGGCATAAACGGATTCGCCATCTTAAAACCGAGGTAGGTCGTCGCAAGATCCATGACTCATGTCTCCAGTCTGTCAGATGAGGGTGAACTCGTAGCTCGCCGGTCTCTGCCGTTTCTCGCACCTGGTCCTACGCCTTCTGACCGTCTCCGTTGCCCTTGGGCACGCTGAGCTTTGCCAGATGATCGTACACCGCCACGCGTCTCGTGGCGGCAAGCTGCGCCTCGATCGACAGCCGTTGGAACCGGGCGGGATCGATCTTCTCAACCATCCGGAACCGGGTCTCATTACGCATGTATTCCTGCACCGGAATCCCGCTGGGCGTCGAGTCAAGCACGAGCGGCGGCTCTCCGGCGGCTTGTCGCCGCGGATCGTACCGGTAGAGCGGCCAGATGCCGCTGTCCACGGCCATCTTCTGTTGCTCCAAGCCATGGACGAGGTCGTAGCCGTGGGCAATACAGTGCGAGTAGGCGATGATCAGCGAGGGCCCGGGATAGGATTCCGCTTCCAGGAACGCTTGGACGGTGTGGGTGTCCTTCGCGCCCATGGACACGCTGGCTACGTACACATGTCCGTAGCTCATGGCCATCAGGCCCAGATCCTTCTTGCCTACCGACTTGCCTGCTGAGGCGAACTTGGCCGATGCCCCGATCGGCGTGGATTTCGACGCCTGACCGCCCGTGTTCGAGTAAACCTCGGTGTCCAGTACCAGCAGGTTGATGTCCCGCCTCATGCTGCAAACGTGGTCCAGGCCGCCGTAGCCGATGTCGTAGGCCCAACCGTCGCCGCCCATTCCCCAGACGCTCTTTTTCACCAGGTAGTCGGCCAGAAGGTTCAGCCGTCGAGCCGGCTCGCTGTCGATCCCGGCCAGTTTCTGACGCAGTGCGACCACCCGGTCGCGCTGGGCCTTGATCCCCGCTTCGGTGGACTGGTCGGCGCTCAACAGCTCGCTGGTCAGGTTGTCGCCGATCTGCGAACCGAGTTGGACCAGCAGTTCGCGGGCCTGCTCAATATGCTTGTCGATCGCCAGTCTGAAGCCGAAGGCGAATTCGGCCGCGTCCTCAAACAGCGAGTTGTTCCATGCAGGGCCGCGCCCGTTGTGGTCTTTGCAGTAGGGCGTCGTCGGCAGATTGCCGCCGTAGATCGATGAACAGCCCGTCGCGTTCCCGATCAGCAGGCGGTCGCCGAACAACTGGGTCAGCAGCTTGACGTAAGGAGTCTCGCCGCACCCGGTACAAGCCCCCGAATACTCGAACAGCGGTCGGAAAAGCTGCGAGCTCTTGACGTTGACCCGCTCGATGGTCGTCCGGTCCACGTCGGGCAGGTCGAGGAAGAACGTATAGTTGGCGCGCTCGCGGGCTCGGATCGCAATCTGCGGCTCCATATTGATGGCTTTGTGCTTCGGATTGGACTTGTCCTTGGCCGGGCACACGCTGACGCAAAGCCCGCAGCCCGTGCAATCCTCCGGAGCCACCTGGACCACAAACTTGCAGCCCTTGTACTCCTTGCCCTTGTAGTCCGTCGAGCGGAAATCCGCCGGCGCCTTCGAAAGCAACGCGGCGTCGAACACCTTCGGTCGGATGGCCGCATGCGGGCAGACGATCGAGCACTTGTTGCACTGGATGCAGAGCGATGGGTCCCAGATCGGGATTTCAAGGGCGATGTTCCGCTTCTCCCACTGAGTCGTGGCCGTGTCGTAGGTGCCGTCGACCGGGAAGGCGCTCACCGGCAGGGCGTCGCCCAGGCCGGCCATCATTACCGCAGTCACGCGCTTGACGAAGTCCGGAGCGGCATCCGAGACCATCGGCAGCCGCTTCTGCGTGGCCGTCGCCCGTGGCGGAACGCTCACTTCGTGCAGCTTGGCAAGCGTGGCGTCCACCGCGGCGTAGTTGCGCTTGACCACCTCTTCGCCTTTCTTGCCGTACGTCTTCTTGATCGCTTTCTTGATCTGGTCGATGGCCTCCTCACGCGGCAGAACGCCCGAAATGGCGAAGAAGCAGGTCTGCATGATGGTGTTTACCCGCGACCCCATCCCGGTCTCCTTGGCCACCGCGTAACCGTCAATGACGTAGAACTTCAGCTTCTTGTCGATGATGTCCTGCTGCACCTCCAGCGGCAGATGATCCCAGACCTCATCCTTGCCGTAAGGCGAGTTCAACAGGAATACCGCCCCCGGAGCCGCGTAGCTCAGCACGTCGTATTTCTCGAGGAACACGAACTGATGGCAGGCCACGAAGCTCGCCTTCTTGATCAGGTAAGGCAGACGGATCGGATTCGGCCCGAAGCGAAGATGCGAGATCGTCATCGCGCCCGACTTCTTCGAGTCGTAGACGAAGTAGCCCTGAGCGTGGTTGCCCGTCTCCTCGCCGATGATCTTGATCGAGTTCTTGTTCGCCCCCACGGTGCCATCGGCGCCGAGACCGAAGAACACCGCTTTGACGACGTCCGCCGGCTCGATGTCAAAGCTCTCGTCTACGGCCAGCGACAGATGCGTCACGTCGTCCACGATGCCCACCGTGAAATGCTGTATCGGGTTGCTCTTGGCCAGCTCATCGTACACCGCCTTGACCATTGCCGGCGTGAAGTCCTTGCTCGACAACCCGTATCGACCGCCGATGATCCGCGGGTCGTTGGCCAGCGGCGACGTGCCCCGTGCCCGCGCCTCCCGGATGGCCGCTACCACGTCAAGGTACAACGGCTCTCCGATCGCACCAGGCTCCTTGGTCCGGTCCAGAACGGCGATCGATTTCACGCTCTTGGGCAACGCTTGCAGCAGATGCTTGGCCGAGAAAGGACGATAGAGGCGAACTTTCACCACCCCGACCTTCTCCCCCTTGGCGACCAGGTATTCGGCGGTCGCGTGGGCGGTTTCCGCCCCCGAGCCCATCAGAATGATCACCCGTTCCGCATCCGGCGCGCCGACATAATCAAACAGGTGGTACTTGCGGCCGACCCGGCCGGCAAACTTGTCCATTGTCGCCTGGACGATCTCCGGGCACGCGTCATAGAAGCGGTTGCAGGCCTCGCGAGCCTGGAAGAAGGTGTCCGGGTTCTGGGCCGTGCCCCGAAGCAAAGGTCGGTCCGGCGTCAGCGCCCGATCGCGGTGCGCCTTGACGTACTGCTCCTCAACCATGAAACGCAAATCGTCGTCCGACAGCAACTCCATCTTGGCCACTTCATGCGAGGTCCGGAATCCGTCGAAGAAGTGCAGGAATGGTACGCGGCTCTGAAGCGAGGCTGCCGTGCCGATGCACGCCATGTCGTGGGCTTCCTGCACCGAGCCCGAGGCCAGCAGAGCAAAACCCGTCTGACGACAGGCCATGACGTCGGAGTGATCACCGAAAATCGACAAGGCGTGTGTCGCAAGAGTGCGGGCCGTCACGTGCATGCAGAACGAGGTCAGCTCGCCGGCAATTTTGTACATGCTCGGGATCATCAGCAGCAGACCCTGACTCGCCGTAAACGTCGTCACCAACGCACCGGCCTGCAGGGCCCCGTGGACCGCCGCCGCCGCACCGGCCTCCGACTGCATCTCGGTGACCTGCGGCGCTGTACCCCAGATGTTCTTCTGCCCCTTGGCCGACCATTCATCTGCGAACTCTCCCATGGGCGAAGAGGGGGTGATCGGATAAATCGCGATAACCTCACTGAGC
This sequence comes from Phycisphaerae bacterium, assembly GCA_035384605.1. Taxonomy (NCBI): domain Bacteria; kingdom Pseudomonadati; phylum Planctomycetota; class Phycisphaerae; species Phycisphaerae bacterium. The sequence continues at coordinate 41,770 of DAOOIV010000029.1, read as the reverse complement.
CGGTGCGCCACCGAGGCCGCCGCTTCATTGCCATCTATCGTGGTGATGTTTCTTTGAGCCATTCGAGATCACTCCTTTGGAAACCGATTCCCGCTTCGGCTGACCGAGGCCGGCCGATCGTCGTTCTCGGTTGAACGTAGCTGGATTCATTTTCGGGGGCCAGCGGTTACCCCCGTCTTGCGGATGCACGATCTTGCCGGCTTCGAGCCGGTTCCATCGTAGCCGCGTACTGTAACAGGAATAGTGATGGTCTTCCAGCAGTCGCGAGCCGGTTTGCTTTTCGGCCTCTGCGACAGTCCGGGCGGGGGTACCACTGGGTGCTTTTCCCCCAGCGTCTTCTCTCGCCGCGCCAACACACGCGGTTGGTCCGTCGGCGTAGACCGGGAAGCCATCAGTCCAGAAGACCCAAGCCGCCCAACAATACCTGCCTTTGGTCTGGCGGGCCTCATTAGAACCTTACGGTCAGGCATCTGTGCGGCTTGCGCGCATGTTTCTGGATCGCAGAACGCTTGGTTGCGGCCCGCAAAAAGGCGGTCCGCCTCAGAACCTTACGGCCGGATATCTGTGCGGCTTGCGCGCATGTTTCTGGATCGCAGAACACTTGGGTTGCTGCCCACAAAAAGGCGGTTCGCCTTAGCTTCTCTGACCGGGTCCGAAACACCCACAGACGCGATCGCGGCCTCGGTGCGCTCGTGTCCTGGCGAAAAATGGCGGAAAAGCGACGATCAGCATCGCCGGGGTAGAGACACGGCGCCTTATGCAGCAGCGCCTATCTACCCAACCTCAACACACCGGTGTCGGCCCACCCCCTGCATCGATGAGATTCGGGGCCCTTGTCGTTCACAAATTCCTACCATAAAACAAGTTGTGTTAACGAGGGCAAGAAGAAACCGCCGGGCTGGGCGTTGAAATCCCTGTGGACACACCGCAAGGCACATCTCTTGGCGGTTGCCTGACAATCCCAATCCCCAACCTTGAATCTTGGCAGGATCCCCGGTGGCGGGCCTTACGGTTGTGCAACCGCTTTGGCGTTCTGACCTGCCTTCATCCCGCTCGCGGCGGTGGTGCGAGGTTGCGGGGTCGGGCTCTCCTTCGAGGGTAATCACCAGACCTCGCGCTCGCACGACAAGGCTGCGTCTGCTGTTGCCGGCGACGCCGTTGCACGGTAACTCGACAGCGTCTAAAATGCGGCCCCTCCCGGATTCGACTCCGGGATGCACCGCATGGGCGAACCGGCTTTGCTCCGCCCGGACACAAGCGGAGCTTCCGGGATCGCGACAGAGAAACCCATTGTGGGCGCCTCCCCGGCCGTGGTATTCGTTAACGATACCTTGGCTGGACCTCTGTCGGCGGATGACGGTCTTGAGGAAAACACCGGCCTGATCGGGCACGACCGCGAACCGGCGTGCTCGCGAGAGACGACTAACGTACGGTTGTCTCCGACAGGCGTTCATTTTCTGACTGAAGGAGCTTGTCTGAATGAGTGGCAGTGCACCATCCACGACTCAAGAACGCGTCTTTATGCCGCCGCCCGAATTTACGGCCAAGGCGTATGTCAAGTCCATGGAGCAGTATCAGCAGATGTACGATCGCTCCATCAAAGATCCCGAGGGTTTCTGGGGAGAGATGGCCTCGGAGTTCTACTGGAAAGAAAAGTGGACAAAGGTCCGAGAGTTCGATTTCAACGGCGACATCAGCATCAAGTATTTCATCGGCGGCAAGACGAACATCACTTACAACTGCCTGGACAGGCATCTCGACACGCGCGGCGACCAGGTCGCCATCATCTGGGAAGGTAACACCCCCGGCGAAGACGCCAGATTGACCTATCGCCAGCTCCACACCGAGGTCTGCAAGTTTGCCAACGTGCTCAAGAGCCGCGGTGTCAAGAAAGGCGACCGCGTCTCGATCTACATGCCGATGGTCAAGGAACTGGCGATCGCCATGATGGCCTGCGCACGTATCGGCGCGGTTCACTCGATCGTGTTCGGCGGATTCAGCCCCGAGTCGTTGTCCGATCGCATCGTCGATTCCGGTTGCCAGACGCTGATCACCACTGACGGCGTCTACCGAGGCTCAAAAGCCGTCACCCTTAAGGCCAACGCCGACGAAGCGATGGAAATGAGCGAGAAACAGGGCGCCCCTATCAAGACCTGTATTGTCTATGAACGCGTCGGCCAGGACCAGTTGCCCGTCTACATGAAGTCCGGTCGCGATTTCTGGTGGCACGACCTCATGAAGGACGCTTCACCCGTCTGTGAGCCGGAGTGGATGGACGCCGAGGACCCCCTGTTCATTCTCTATACCTCGGGTTCCACCGGTAAGCCCAAGGGCGTTCTGCACACCATCGGCGGTTACATGGTGTTCGTCGCGATATCGCACAAGTACATCTTCGACTACCACGACGGCGACATCTATTGGTGCACGGCGGACATCGGTTGGGTTACCGGGCATTCTTACATTGTCTATGGGCCGCTTTGCAACGGCGCTACCACCCTGATGTTCGAAGGCATCCCCACGTATCCCGATGCCGGACGCTTCTGGGATGTGGTGGACAAGTACAAAGTGAACATATTCTACACGGCCCCAACCGCCATCCGCGCGCTGATGCGAGAGGGCGAAGGCCCGGTCCTGAAGCGAGATCTGTCGAGCCTCCGGCTGCTCGGTACGGTCGGAGAGCCGATCAACCCCGAAGCCTGGATGTGGTATTACAAGTACGTGGGCAAGGAACGCTGCCCGATCGTCGACACCTGGTGGCAGACCGAGACGGGCGGTATCCTCATCACGCCGCTGCCCGGCTGCACCCCGCTGAAACCCGGTTCCGCCACGTTCCCCTTCTTCGGCGTCAAACCGGTCCTGCTCACCCCGGAGGGCAAGCGCATCGAAGGGCCGGGATCCGGCGTGCTGTGCATCGAGGAGCCGTGGCCGGGCATGATGCGGACGGTTTACGGCCAGCATGCCCGCTTCAAGGAAACGTACTTCTCGACGTATCCCGGCCTGTATTTCACCGGTGACGGCTGCCGCCGTGATGAAGACGGCTACTACTGGATTACCGGTCGCGTCGATGACGTCATCAACGTTTCCGGCCACCGCATTGGTACGGCCGAGGTCGAAAGCGCCCTCGTGTCACACCCCGCCGTGGCCGAGGCCGCCGTGGTCGGATTCCCCCATCAGATCAAGGGGCAGGGCATTTATGCCTATGTGACCCTCGTCGTCGGCCAGGAGTACACCGACGCGCTCAAGAAAGAACTGGTCGCCCACGTTCGAAAGCACATCGGGCCGATTGCCACGCCCGACGTGATTCACTGGGCACCGGGCCTTCCCAAGACGCGTTCCGGCAAGATCATGCGACGCATTCTCCGCAAGATTGCCGAGGGCGAGCCGGACAAGATCGGCGACACCACCACGCTCGCCGATCCGACGGTCGTCAAGAACCTCGTTGAGACGTATAAGCCGCTCTCGTGACCTGACAGTCACCGGCCGTGGGGATGGTCGACGACCGTCCCCACGGCCTTTTGTCTCATTGACGAGAAAAAACCAGATCTGGTACACAGCCAACGCATTTCCCCCGAGGAGCCGTTGGCTTGGAGCATCTCACATGACAAACGACTCCATCTCAGCTCCCGCGCCGCTTATGAACCGCTGGCTGGTCGTCATCGGCGCCGTCCTCATCCAATTGTGTCTTGGGGCGATCTATGCCTGGTCCGTCTTTACCCCGCCGCTGACCGCTGAGCCGTTCAACTTCAGCAAAGTCCAGACCCAGGTCATCTTCTCAGTGGGGCTTGCGGCTTTCGCGCTGGTCATGATCAAGGCCGGTATGTGGCAGGCGAAGTTGGGCCCGACGCGAGTGGCCAGGCTCGGTGCCGTTGTCCTTGGCCTCGGATACATTCTCGGCGGTCTTGCGAGCATGTCACTGACCGGACCAAGTGCATTCTGTGCCATCCTGGTGACCGTCGGATTGATCGGCGGCGCGGGCATCGGCTTGGCATACGTCGTCCCGATCGCCGTAGGCGTAAAGTGGTTCCCGGATAAGAAGGGCATGATCACCGGTCTCGCGGTGGCCGGTTTCGGTTTCGGAGCCCTGATCTGGATCTACCTCGGGCAGGGATTGCCCGACTGGACGCACATCGAGTGGGACGGACTCATCAAGCCTTTGGGTGTCGGGAAGGTGTTCCTGATCTTTGGCATCGCCTTCCTCGTGCTCATTCTCGTCGGCTCGATCTGGATGAAGAACCCGCCCGAGAACTACAGGCCCGCCGGTTGGGAACCGGCTTCAACGCCCGGCGCGGCCGGCTCTTCATCCGCCCAATTCGATTGGGACCAGATGCTCAGAACACCCCAGTTTTACATGCTGTGGGCTATGTTCATCTTCGGCGCGCTGGCCGGCCTGATGGTGATCGGCATCATCAAACTCTTCGGGATCGACGCATTACAGGCCGGTGGAATGGATCCCCGCCAGGCATCCCTTACCGCAGGCACGGCCATGGCTCTCTTTTACGCCTTGGCCAACGGTTTCGGCCGGATTATCTGGGGTACCGTCTCGGACAAGCTTGGTCGAAAGGCCTCGCTGGTGCTCATGATGGGGGCCCAGGGCATCGTCATGCTTCTTTTCTTCCATATGGGAGGCACGCCCGCCCTCCTCTATCTCGGAGCGGCCTTGGTGGGCTTCAACTTCGGCGGCAATTTCGCTCTCTTTCCGGCCGCGACGGCTGACTTCTTCGGCAACAAGAATGTGGGCAAGAACTACCCTTGGGTCTTCAGTGCATACGGCATCGGCGGAATCGTCGGCCCCATCATGGCCGGCCGGTTTGGCGATGCCGTCGGCTCCAGGGGCGTCGAGGCGTGGAAGCCGGCCTTTATCATTGCCGGTGTTGCCTGTCTCATTGCGGCGGTAATCGGGCTGATGTTGAAGCCGCCAAGACCGAAGGCCATCGCCTGACCGTGGTGGACATCGTGGACGGTCGCCGTCGTCGGGGAGGTGTCAATGCCACACGGGGCCTTCGTGACCGTAGTCAACTGCATGGATGGACGGCGATGGACGGGTTCAGGAGCCGGTGTCCGCTTGGCTGAACCAGCGGTTCCACGCGGACTGCGTGGACGCCGTCACAGAGCCCGGCCCTGACGGCCTTTTCAGCAGAAGCCAGTACAGCCTTATCGAGTCGATCCGCCGGCGGATGGACATTTCTGTTAATGCCCATGGCTCGCGCGTGGTCGCCCATCACGATTGCGCCGGCAACCCCGTGGAGAGGGACCAGCACCTGCGGGATCTCGCATGCGCATTGCGATGCATGGGGTCGTGGCATCTTCCCGTTCGCCTCCTCGGTCTTTTCGTCAACGAACGTTGGCAGGTCGAGCTGATTTGGGACACCGGCGGCAGCGCCTGAGCGAGGCGGTTCCGGCCTGGTGACTTGGTGGTGAAGAGGCCCTGATAGACTGCGGAATATGCGGAGTACACGGAAGGCGATGAGCGGATGGCCGGGAAAAGGCGGGGGGCGCTTCGCCAGTTGTCGGTGGCGGGGAGGGCGAAGTCGTCAGTGATGAGTTTTCAGTGGTCAGTGGGTGGGGGAAGGCTGCTGGACTGTTCGACTATTGGGCTGTCAGGCCATTCGGGTGCTGGGGGAAAGGGGCGGTAGCGATCGGTTGGTCGGAGACGCTGGGACTTGGCTCGACTGAGGCCTGAAAACTGACAACTGATTGCTTTCCGTCCCCCGTGCATCGGGCAAAATGCGGGGATAGTATGGAAGCTTCCGGTGGCACAGTGGGTGGAGCATTTCGGATCTGAGAGGCGGGTGGGATCAAGAGTGGGAATCGAACGGGTGGAGGACGGTGGGCGAATGGGAAAACGAACCAATGCAAAAACGAACCTGTCCCGCTTTCCGGATTCGCCCCGTGCTCGTTGACATGTTTGGACTCGTCAAAGCCGCGCTGATCCGGCCGTTCGATCATCTCACCACTCATGACCGCAGGTCTCCGAATGCCCTTGCGACAGTATACGTAGAATACCTCTTGCTGCCAGCCTGATGCGACGCCACCCCCCACCAGACCGTCTGAAACCTGGGGAGGACGAGACCTTGGCGGTTGTCCGCGTCTTTGGACCTGTGCGGCTTCGGCTTTCCATCAGACAGGGGCAGTTTGCCACTATTCCAGTGACAGCATATCCCAAGGTGTACGGGATGCCAATAAGGGAAAAGAAGCCCTCAGACGTCAGCAATCTGCGGTCAACGGGAGTCTGTTGGCACAATGGCCTGTTCGATTACCTGACTGCTCAACCGTTCGGCGATGAACAAGGGCTCCATTCCCGCCGCTGAGCGAGTGGCTACGTGGCTGGCGCGGGGCGAATGTGGAATGCTGAATGATGATGGGGCGGTGGGCGAGCCGGGTAACAGCGGCGGTCTCTGCGGCCTTGCGAGTGATTCGGGGGTTGTCGGTTGGAGGACCACGGGGATGGATTCGACAAGCTTACCCCCGACGAACTGCGTGGCTCGTCGAGGCTTGGGCACGGCGTGTGGTGGGCGCGGTGCGTCGCAGGCGGTAGGATATGAACCCGATACCACCGCGATGGTATTCTCCAGAGTGGAACGAGCATCAGGAGACGCAGCATCGGCCGATTCAGATCCGTTTTCGCGTCCGTGTTCCTCACCTTGGGTTGGCTGATGTCTGGGGAGGCCATCGCCGAATCGGCCGGCAGCCAGCCGACCTTTGAGCTGGAGCTGGTTCCCGGGAAAGAGGTGAGTCACTGGTCCGGGTTGCCCGTCTGGGGTGAAAAAGAGGCCCGCGAGCGCGGTTTCGAGCTGCCACCGCCACTGGGCGTCTCGGGCAACGTCTACTCGGCCAAACACAACTTCGACATACCGGAGACGAAACTTGGGGGGCCACGAGGTCCGTTGCTGGATGTCGGCAGCCTCGTTCGCGTCACCAATGTCAAGATAGCAGAAACAGCATGGACCTCTCGCTTTGACGCATGGGTCCTCCCGTTCCTGAACCTGTACGCGATCGCCGGCTACGTGGACGGAACGGCCGACATTGGAGTACGGCCTGCCATGCTCCCGATCGGCCCCAAGCTCGATATCCACCTGGAGTACGAAGGGCCGACGGTGGGTCTCGGGGGCACCCTGGCCGCCGGCTTCAACCCGATCAAGGATCGGCCCACGATCGTGTTCGGCCTGGCGGACCTGAACTTCACCCAGACCTTCCTCGACTTCAAACGCCTGGTCGCATCCTTGGATGCGGTCGATGTCGTGGTGTTCAGCATGCGGCTCGGGGTGAGGGAGCGCATCCTGCAGAATTCGTCACTCGGCGACGTGTACGTTTCCCTGTGGGGCGGCGCCATGTACCAGGGCGTCCAGGAGATCATGACGGGGCGCCTCGAGATCCTCGACTTGGACTACCGTGCGAAAGTGGAAGCCGTCAACCCGTGGAACACAATCGTTGGTGGCCGCTTGGAGATAGGCGAGAATATCTATTTGACAGTCGAGGTCGGCATTGGGGACCGCGAGTCGCTGATGCTGGAGGCCTCGTTTCGATTCTGAGATGCGGCAGGCCGTAGAGTCTACCTCGGGAGAAGCATCGGGGCTCCTGCTGCGCTCTGGGAGCTACGCAGGACGAGTGATCGTTGCTCCCCCACCCGGCGCCGCGCGAGATAGGGGAAGGTAGACAGGAGAGCAGGGGACAGTTGAGCAGGAGAAAGAGAGCTGACAGTCGAGGAGGGTCCGCGAGCGCGGACCGCTATAAGGAGACTGCTGCTTCCTCCCGCCTTCGGCGGGCTTCGGCGTGGCGAGCACGGTCGCGGTTCTGAAAGGAGAACAGCCGCCGGCTTACGAGCTGCTGGGCGGGGCTGTTCTTGGGTTCGGGGGTGGGGCGGCATACAATACTTGCGTGAGGACTGGCTCATCGAGCGATGTCGAGCAGGAGCGGTCGCGCCGGCGGTTGGCCGTCCAGGGGCGTGTGCAGGGAGTCGGCTTCCGGCCCTTCGTCTGTCGACTGGCGAATGCCCTTCGGCTGGGGGGCTTCGTCGGCAACGACACCCATGGGGCGTTTATCGAGGTTGAAGGCCCCGCCTCGGCGATCGACGAGTTCGAACGGCGATTGAGAGAGGAGCTGCCGCCGCTGGCCCGTATCGCACAATTGACCGGCAGTCCGATTGCGTCGGTCGGCGAGACGACATTTCGTATCATCCATAGTTCGAGCGCCGGCCGGCAGGACGCCGAGATCACGCCCGACACGGCCACCTGCGCAGATTGCCTGCGAGAACTGTTCGATCCAGCCGATCGGCGATACCGCTATCCCTTCATTAATTGCACGAACTGCGGCCCCCGGTACTCAATCATCCGGGCGGTGCCGTACGACCGGCCCAACACCACCATGCGGCGGTTCGCCATGTGCCCGCTGTGCCAGGCCGAATACGACGACCCGGCGAATCGGCGGTTTCACGCTCAGCCGAATGCGTGCCCGGTGTGCGGGCCGCGTGTGTGGCTGAGCGACGGGAACGGGCGCGAGATTCCCGGTGACGCCGTCCGGCTGGGCGCCGCGATGCTTCGTGACGGGGCGATTGTTGCGATCAAGGGCATCGGCGGATTTCACCTCGCCTGTCGGGCTGATCAGGATGAACCGGTCGCCCGTCTCCGCGTGAGAAAAATGCGCGAAGCCAAGCCACTGGCGCTGATGGTCGCGACTATTGAGGCAGCAAGCGAGATTGCTGAGGTCGATGAGGCTGCGGTCGCCGAAATGAGCAGCCCGGTACGCCCGATTGTGCTTCTGCCCAGGAAGCCGCAGGCCTCGATCAGCCGTAACGTCGCGCCGGGCAATGACTGTTTCGGTATCATGCTGCCGTATACCCCGCTACACCACTTGCTGATGGCTGAAGGAACAGGACCGCTTGTGATGACCTCGGCCAACCCCACCGATGAGCCTCTGTGCGCCCGAAACGAGGAGGCGATGGAGAGACTCGCGACCATCGCCGACGCCTTTCTGATGCACGATCGCGACATCGAACGCCGCGTCGACGATTCGGTCGTCAAGTTGATGACCGGACCGCATCGCAAGCTGGTGATGGTACCCATCCGCAGGGCTCGCGGCCTGGCCCCGGCGCCCATTCACGTGCCCGCGGAATCGCCTCTTCCCGTGCTCGCTGTGGGGGCCGAATTGAAGTCCGCCGTTTGTGTCCTCGACGGCCGGCAGGCCGTCCTGAGCGAGCACCTTGGCGAATTGGAGAATCCCGCCGCTTTCCGCAATTTCACCGCCACGATCGAGCAATTCAAGAAGCTCCTCCGCGTCGAGCCACGAATCGTCGCCTGTGACATGCACCCGGACTATGCCGCGACCCGATACGCCGCAACCCTGGGACTTGCCGTGACTCGGGTCCAGCATCATCACGCCCATATCGTCAGTTGCATGGCCGAGGCAGGCATCACCGGGCGCGTGCTCGGCGTTTCCTGCGACGGCACCGGCTACGGCACCGACGGTGCCATCTGGGGCTGTGAGGTCTTGGCCTGCGACGAGGCAGAGTTCCAACGCGTCGGCCACTTGCGATACTTCAAGCTGGTGGGCGGCGATCAGGCGGCCAAGGATGCCTGGCGGCCGGCGGCGGGCCTGCTGCACGAAACATTCGGCCAGGACTGGATCCGGGTCGCCGGCCCGTTCCTGGGCAGAATCGAGGAACAAGCCCTGAAGCTCGTCGCTCGGCGCTTCGCCTCTGCCGGCCGGATTCCCTGGACGTCCAGCCTCGGCCGACTCTTCGATGCCGTGGCCTTCCTGCTGGACATCTGTGATCGGAATCAATACGAAGCAGAGGCGGCCATGGCTCTGGAGGCCGTGGCAAGAGCGGCGGCGCCGACAGGCCCACTTGCTTACAACGTCCAGAAGCCGGAGAATGATGGCCGGCCGGCCGTCTGCGACTTCCGGCCGATGGTCAAGGAGCTGATGGCTCGCGCAGCCGATGGCCCGGATGCCGGCACTTTGGCTCGGGCATTTCACGAAGCCTGTGCCGGCATGCTGGCCGATGTTGTTGAGTATGCCGCGGCCCGGACAGGTATACGTCGTGCCGTTCTGAGCGGCGGCTGTTTCGCGAACCGACTGCTGCTGGAATCGCTGACCGACCGGTTGATCCAGCGAGGCCTGACGGTCTTCTCACACCGGGAGGTTCCGACGGGTGACGGTGGTATCGCCCTTGGGCAGGCGGTGGTCGCCGCTGAACGCGTCAGAAGAGGTCTCGTATGTGTCTAGCCGTGCCTGGCAGAGTGCTGGACATCCGCACGCCCGAATCAGGCGCGCCAATGTCGACCGTCGGCACCGTCGATTTTCAGGGCACGCGCCTGGAGGTCGGTCTCGCCTTCACGCCGGAGGCCAAGGTCGGCGACTGGGTGCTGGTACATGCCGGTTATGCCCTCAGTGTGCTGGATGAGGCCGAAGCTATGCAAACCTGGACGTATCTGAAGGCCGCAGGCCTGGCCGATCTGCCGCCGGAGTTGTCGGGCGGGCAGTAACGTCGTCAACCTCGACTGTGAGCTGATATGTCGCACCTGAGCATTGAAGAAATGAAGGAACGGATCGCCGACGTTGCTCGAGGATTGCGGCCGATTCAACTCATGGAGATCTGCGGCACCCACACAGTGGCTCTCTTCAGGACCGGCGTCAAATCGCTCCTTCCCCCGACAATCCGCATGGTCAGCGGCCCGGGTTGCCCGGTTTGCGTGACCTCCCAGGGATACATCGATGCCGCGTGCGAAGCGGCCATCCGCCCTGAGGTCACAATTTGCACCTACGGCGACATGGTGCGCGTCCCGGGCAGGACCGGCAGCCTCGAAAAACAGCGGGCTCGCGGTGCTCAGGTGGTGGTCGTGTATTCCGCTCGTGATGCAGTCAAGTATGCCGCTGATCATCCCGATCGTCAGGTGCTCTTCCTGGCCGTCGGTTTCGAGACGACCGCCCCGATCACGGCCGCCGCAGTGCTCGACGCCCAGAACCGCGACCTTCGCAACTTCTTCATCCTGTCCGGTCACAAGCTGGTCATCCCGGCCATGGTCGCACTGCTCTCGGCGGGTGACGTGCCGATCGACGGCTTTCTCTGCCCCGGCCATGTAACGGTTGTGATCGGTTCGGCGGCTTATCGGCCGGTGGTCGAGCAGTTCGGCAAACCCTGCGTGGTCGCCGGCTTCGAGGCTGGACAGATGCTCCTGGGCTTGTTGCGTCTGCTCGAGCAGATAGCCTTCGGGGAGTCGAGAGTCGAGAATGTCTACGGCGTTGCCGCGACCGAACAGGGTAACCTGGCCGCCCGCGAATGTATCGATAGGATCTTTGAGCCCGCCGATACCGTCTGGCGGGCCATGGGCACGATTCCCAAAAGCGGCCTTGAGCTTCGCCCCGCATTCAGGCGGTTTGATGCTGTTGCCGGGTTAGGCCTGACCATCGGTGAGGATTATGAGCCGCCCGGTTGCCGATGCGGCCAGGTGATTCAGGGCAGGCTCCTGCCCACCGATTGCAGTCTATTTGGCAAGGCCTGCATGCCGACTACGCCCGTGGGGCCGTGCATGGTCAGTTCTGAAGGCACGTGTGCGGCTTGGTACAAATATGGTGGAGCGCGCTTTGCGGAACGGTGATGAAGGCCATATGTACGCCGGGCCGTGGGCATGGCGCCCGGCACCTTTTGGACAAGCATGACCCATGACTCGGAATGAGCCATCAGGAGAGGAGCAAATCGTCCTGGCCCACGGCGGGGGCGGCGAGCTGACGCGGCGACTGATCCAGGAGCGTTTCCTGTCCCGCCTGTCCAATCCTTTGCTGGAACCGCTGACCGATAGCGCCATACTCTCGGTTTCCGGCCGGGTCGCCTTTACCACCGATGCCTTTGTGGTTCAGCCGCTGGAGTTCCCCGGCGGAGACATCGGTCGCCTGGCAGTCTGCGGGACGGTCAATGATCTGGCCGTGGCCGGAGCGATACCCAGAGCCTTGAGCCTCGCCATGGTTATGGAGGAGGGCCTTGAACTGGCCCTGCTGGATCGTGTGATACGATCGATTGCCCAGGCCGCGTCCGAAGCCGGCGTTGTAATCGCCACCGGCGATACAAAAGTGATCGAGCGACACGGCGGCGACGGATTGATCATTACCACCGCGGGAGTCGGCGATGTGCGAGAAGATGCCCGTCTTGGCCCTGACCGGTTGGTGCCGGGTGATGCCGTGGTCGTGACGGGCCCCATCGCCGAGCACGGCTTGGCGATCATGTCGGTTCGTGAGGGGCTCGGCTTCGACACGCAACTGACCAGCGATGTGGCGCCCCTCGCCGGCCTCGTCGATGCCATGTTTAGTAGCGGGGCGGATATCAAGTTCCTGCGCGATCCGACGCGAGGCGGCATGGCAGGGGTGCTGGCCGATCTGGCTGAGGAATCCGGCCTCACCGTCGAGGTGATCGAAGAGTCCATCCCCATTACGCCCGTCGCACGCCACACCGCCGAATTGCTCGGCCTGGACCCGCTGACGGTCGCCAACGAAGGCAAGGTCGTGGCTCTCGTCGCGGGAGAAGACGCGGGCCGGTTGCTGCAAGCGTGCCGCAATCATCCGCTGGGCCGTCAGGCGGCGGTCATAGGCCGGATCGTTCGGCGCGATCCGCCGTTGGTCGAACTCGTCACCCCCGCAGGGGGACGAAGAATCATTCAACGGCCCTACGGAGAGGATCTGCCGCGGATCTGCTGACCGCCTCGGGCATTCGAGAACGCGTTGCGATGCACGAAATGGCCATTGCTTCCGAAATCGTTGATTGCCTGCTCGACATCGCAGGGCGCTACAAGGCCGCGCGCATCGGCGAAGTCGAGGTCGAGATTGGCCGCATGCGCCAGGTCGTCCCTGAGGCTCTCGAAATGGCCTTCAGCGCCGCCGTCGTGGGGACCGTGGCCGAAGGGGCGACCTTAAAGCTCCGGGAAATCGACGTTTCGGCAGTGTGCAATGATTGCGGCGCCGCGTACAGCCCGGACATCGATGTCAGCTTCATGTGTCCTTCCTGCGGCCATGCCAACCCCCGCATTACGGCCGGTGATGACATCGTCCTTCGCAACATCACTTGCGACGTGGACGAGGAGTATCGATATGAAGCAGATCCACGTGATTGAGAGCGTCCTTAAGGCCGCCGAAACGGCGGCCGGCGAGAATCGCCGTCTTCTTGATCAGGCCGGCTTGTTGGCGATCAATCTCATGAGCGCCCCCGGCAGCGGCAAGACCACCTTGCTCGAAAACACCATTCCGGCCTTGGGCCCCGACTGCCCGTGTGCCGTGCTGGTAGGCGATCTTCAGACCACGCGCGATGCCGAGCGGCTCGGCCCTCTCGCCGTTGAAACCGTCCAGATCAATACCGGCAAAGGCTGCCACCTCACGCCCGGCCAAGTGGCCGAGGGGTTGCGCCGCCTCGACCTGTCCCGGTTCGCGTTCCTGTTTATCGAAAACGTCGGCAACATGGTTTGCCCGGCCGCGTTCGATTTGGGCGAACACCTGCGCGTCGTGCTCCTCAGCATCCCCGAGGGCGACGACAAGGTCGCCAAGTACCCCACGCTCTTTCAGAAGGCCGACGTCGTGCTCCTGACCAAGGTGGATTTGCTCGACATCCTCGATTTTGACGTCTCAAGAGTTCGCCAGGATCTGTCGCGGCTGAATACCCGAGCCCCGTTCTTTGAAATATCAAGCAAGCGCGGCGACGGCATGGACCGCTGGTTGGCATGGCTCAACGACCGGCGACAGGCACGATCGAAAGCAAGTCGATAGGCCGTGCAAGTGCCCGCGTCCCCGCATGGGCAGGTGCAGGACGCAGGGTCTGCGCCTGTGGACCCGTTCGGACCTCTGCACTGCCATGGCGTCGCTCCGTCTCGACCGCACGTTCCGGAGCATGCCTCATGTTCTCCCGCCCGACAACACCGGCGCAGCCTCTGCGAGCCGGCCGGAACCGTCCGTGGCCCATGGCCTGCACCGCTGCTCTTTGAGAAGTGAAGATCGACTCCTCCGGCCGAAAGCCAAGACCGGTTCGTGACGGTCTGGGCGGCGCTTTCAGAACCCCGCGCGGAAGCGAGCGGGCGGACCGCAAAGGGCCAAGATCGCCAGGGACGCTGTCCCTGCGGTCGCGGCTCTGAAAAAGCCGCAGGGTCTCCCGGTCTCCCCGCCACAACCCCCGCCCGCCTTTGGGACAACGAAGATACCTTCCGCGCCAAACGAACCCAATGGATGACCTAACCTATTGTATAATAAAGAGATACAAGCGTCTTCCAGTCTGAGAGTCAATTCGGCAGCTTCTCACCCAAGGCTGCGCAGATGGCCTCGAGATCGTCGGCCACCTTTCGCGGCGTGTTGGCAAACCTGCCCTTGGGTGGAACGGGTGGCGGGGGGGGAATCGCCTTCATGTCGATGCCGGTATGGTACTTGACCGTGGCATCCGGGTCCTTCAACTCGTGCCCGGTAAGAATGCAAACCACCTGCTCGTCCGGCGAGATGATCTGCTCGCGCAACAGCATGTGCAGACCGGCCACACTGGCGGCGCTGGCCGGCTCGCAGCCGAACCCGTACCGGCCGACCAGGGCCTTATGCTCCAGAATCTCATCGTCGGTTACCTCCCGCACCAGGCCGTTCATTACTTCCAGGGCTCGCAGGGCCTTGGGCAGATTCACCGGCCGCGCGATCTCGATCGCCGAGGCGACGGTGTGCGGCAGGTAGCCGGTCGAATCAAACTCGGCGTAAAGATTCTTCACCTTCTCCTGGTCATAGCGGCCGCCGTTCCACCGCACGCCTTCCTTCTCATGCAGCCGGTACAGCGTATTGGCTCCCGTCGCGTTGATGATCGCCAAACGCGGAATTCGCTTGATCAAACCCAGACGGTGCAGCTCCAGAAAAGCCTTGCCGAAGGCACTGCAATTCCCGAGGTTGCCGCCGGGAACGATGATCCAGTCCGGCACCTCCCAGCTCCGGGCCTCCAACACGCGATACATGATCGCCTTCTGCCCCTCGAGCCGGAACGGATTCATCGAGTTCATCAGGTAGATCCCGAGCTTGTCCGAGATCTGTTTGACGCGCCGCATGCAGGCGTCAAAGTCGCCCTCGATCTGAAGCGTCAGAGCCCCGTAATCCAGGGCTTGCGAGAGCTTGCCGTACGCGATCTTTCCCGAGCCGATGAAGACGATGCCCTGCATCGGCGGATCGGTCTTGTTGGCGAACATCGCCAGCGAGGCGGAAGTGTTGCCGGTGCTCGCGCAGGCCACCCGCGTCCTTCCCAGGGCCCGGGCCAGCGAGAAAGCCGCGGTCATGCCGTTGTCCTTGAAGCTGCCGGACGGATTGAGCCCCTCGTATTGCAGAAACAGACGCCCGGGCTTCATGCCCACCTCGGCCGCCAGCCGGTTGTTCTCCTCCAGCAGCGTCCGGCCCTCGCCGATGGTGACGATCTGCTCGGGCTTGACGAAGGGAATAAGCTCTCTGAACCTCCAAACACCTGAAAAATCCAGCCTACCCTCCGCGTTCAACCCCTTGGTGGCCCAGCGGTGCTCGAAGAACTCCAGCGACGTGGGCACCGCCAGCCGGTCCCAATCATAGGCGATGTCGAACAGCGAACCGCACCTGGGACAACTGAAAACCACTTGATCGACCGAGAGGGTCTCACGACAGTCGGGATTGATGCAGATCTGGTAAGCTTTCTCAGCCATCGCATGTCCTGTTCCCGGCGGCGCGCCGCCGGTTGCGCTCAGGGTGCCGCGCCAACTGACTCCTGAACACTCTTCCGGGAAGTCGGGGCGCGGCCCAGCCGGGTCGTATGATGGGACAATATAAGCCGGACGAATGCCAAGTCAAAACGGCCTCACGCCCTCCGCTGAGCCTCTTCATCCCGCTCTCGTTGTCGCCGCGTGGCCTGGGCAAGAATCTTCTTCTCTTTACGCGTCAGGCTGGCCAGCCCCTGGTCATGAACCTTCGCCAGAATCCGATCCACCTCGGCCTGCTCCTCAGCGAGCATTCGCTGTTTCTTCTCCCAGGCGCCCTCTCCTCCCTTGCTTCGCCGGTCGCCCGAGCCGGGAAGGATCGTGACGCCTCGACCGAATCCCAAACGGATACGAGGCATGACTCCCCATGCGTAGAAGACCACGATCGCCGCCATGGCCCCGGCGGCGTGACACAACTCTCCCCCCCGGTTGAACGAAGAACTGGGGCTCAGCACGGTCAACACCGCGATTGCCAGGACAATCAGCCCGAAAACGCGAATGGGCATCGGAAAGACGAGCAGGATGATCTGGATGTGAGGGAAAAAGATGATTGCAGCCATGAGCAGCCCGTAAACGGCGCCGCTGGCGCCCACCAGCGGAATGCCAACGTGCGTTTCATCCGCCCAACCCAGACCAAGGTAAGCCAGCCCGCCCAGCAGGCCGCAGGACAGGTAGAACTGGAGAAAGCGGTGCTGGCCGAAGCTCCGCTCGAATTCACTGCCAAACACGTACAAGCCGATCATGTTGAAAACGAGGTGCCACGTGTCGGCGTGCATGAACATGTAGGTGAGCGGTTGCCAGAGGCGCAACGATAAGACGCCATCCAGGCTCAAACCAAAGGTCAAAACGGAGTAGCTCTGACTCCAGTTCTGAGACAGACTGTGAAAGAGGAAGACGACGACGTTGATCACGATGAGCCACATGACGATCGTGCTCGGCCGCCGCAACTGGATGCGCAGTTCAGGCTGGGAGTCGTCAGCCGCGTAAGGTCTGTCGCGCCAGCTCATGGCTTGTCCCCCGACCGATACCGATGGTGGTAGACATGAAGCGATGCGATGGTCTTGCCATCAACGATGCGACCGTCGGTTGTCGCGGCCAGAGCATCATTCAGGGGCATGATCTCAATGCGGATCTGCTCGGTGGCTTCCAATCGCTGTCTCGTAGGCGTCAGTCCGGTGCCCACAAACACGTACATTCGTTCATCGGTGAAGCCCGGTGTGGTGTAGAACTCGCACAGCCGCTCCAGCTGGGCGGCTTTGTATCCCGTTTCCTCCTCCAGTTCGCGGGCCGCACATTCCATCGGCGGCTCAGGCGGCTCCAGCGTTCCGGCCGGCAGTTCAAGCAGCTCGGCCCCGGCCGCGAACCGATAGTTCCTGATCATCACCACCGTCTCGGAATCGAGCAGCGGTACGATCGTGACCGCCCCCGGGTGGACGACCAGTTCACGCCGAACCATTCCCTGCCCCGGAATGTGGTATTCCAGGCGCTCCACTCTGAACCTGCGGGTCTGAAGCAGCACTTCGCGCATGGAGGCTTTATCGGCAACCTGTAAACGACAATTCGACGCCTTCGATCAGACGTCCCTCAGGAACACCCGGAACCTCAACGGCTCAATCGGATTATAACTACTGCCGCCCGGCGTGCGAGGAACGGCGCGAGTCGAGCGCCAAGCCGCTCGCAGGCCGCTCGTGTGGTCCGGGGCTGTCTTGTCAGTCTCCCGACGGATTCTTATAGTGAAGCGACAGTGCCAAGGGAGTCCTTACCACTAGAACCGTCGGCCGGAGCCGAGGCCAAGCGCGTCTGCATCATGGGATCGACCGGATCCATCGGCAGAAGCACGATGGACGTCGTGCGCTCTCTCGGTCCACCGTATCGCGTGACGGGATTGTGCGCCGCTCGCCGATGGCGGGAGCTGGCCGCTCAGGCCGCCGAGGCCCGGCCCTCGGCCGTAGCCCTCGCTCAGACAGATCATGCCAAGGAACTCAAACCGCTGCTGAACGGGTCCACAGAGCTTCTTGTTGGCCCGGAAGGCCTTGTGGAACTGGCCGCGCGACCCGACAGCGATTTCGTCGTGGCAGCCATCGTCGGCGCCGCCGGCCTCCCTTCGACAATCGCGGCCGTCCGAGCCGGCAAGCGAGTCGGACTGGCCAACAAAGAAGCCCTTGTGGTTGCCGGATCGATCCTGATTCCCTTGGCCCGCAAGTCCGGTGCCTGCCTGTTGCCAATCGACAGTGAACACTCAGCCATTTTCCAATCCATGACGGCCGGCCGTCCGTCCGAGGTGAAGCGAATTCTCCTTACCGCCAGCGGTGGTCCCTTCAGAACCTGGTCCGGCCCCGAAATCGCCCAGGCTACCGTCGAAGATGCCCTCAGGCACCCGACCTGGAAAATGGGACCGAAAATCACTGTCGACTCAGCCACAATGATGAACAAGGCCCTTGAAATCATTGAGGCTCGCTGGCTTTTTGGGCTTCCGGTCGAGTCGATTGAAGTGCTGGTCCACCCCGAGTCGATCATCCATTCAATGGTCGAGTTCTGTGACGGGTCGGTGATCGCCCAACTGGGAACGCCCGACATGCGGACGCCGATCCAATACTCGCTGACCTACCCCAATCGCGTGCCGGGGTGTGCGACGCGGTTGGACTTTGCTACGATCCGCAGGCTGAACTTCGAGCCGCCGGATCTGGAGCGGTTTCCGGCTCTGAGACTGGGGTACGAGGTCGCTCGAGCCGGGGGGACCGCCGGGGCGGTCTTCAATGCGGCCAACGAGGCCGCCGTCGAAGCCTTCTTGAACCGACGAATCCCATTCGGACGCATCGTACAATTGATTGAGGAGGTCCTGGGACGGCATGCGGTAAGCCCCAGCCCGGATCTGGACGAACTCTTGGAGGCCGACGCGTGGGCTCGGCGCGAGGTGAATGAATGCTTGAAGGACTGATCGGACTATCCGCTGTGGGGCAAGCCGTCCCATTGCTCGGGAGCGTAATGGGCACATTATTCGGCTACGTGCTGATCATCCTTGGTTTCTCGTTCCTGATCTTCGTACACGAACTGGGACACTTCCTGGCCGCCAAGGGCTGCGGGGTCCGGGTGGATCGTTTCGCCGTCGGTTTCGGCAGGGCCTTGTGCTCTTATCGGAAAGGTCTCGGTTTCCGCTGGGGATCCTCCGAGGAGCAATACCTGGAGCGATTGAGGGAACACGTGGAGCGCAAGCGGCAAGCCGAGCTTCAGTTCAAGGAGAAGACTTCAGTCACCGACGAAGAGCTGGCACGCGCTGCCCAGGAATTGAAGCTCGGTGAAACCGAGTATCGCTTCAATTGGATGCCCCTCGGCGGCTACGTGAAGATGCAGGGGCAGGAAGACTTCGAAATCGATAAATCCGGCGAGATCGAGGTTAAGAACGATCCTCGCTCGTTCCTGAACAAGTCGGTCGGACGCCGGATGATCATCGTTTCCTCCGGCGTGGTCATGAATGCCATATTCGCCGGAATTCTATTCATGATCACTTACATGATCGGCAAGCCGGCAATTCCGCCGATTGTCGGCGGAGTCATGCCGGGTTGGCCCGCGGATCGCGCCGGCCTCCTGCCCGGTGATCGGATCATCGAAGTTAACGGCGAGCGCATCACCGATTTCGACGGCCTTCGGATGGCCACCATTCTGGCCGACCCCAACAAGCCGATGTCCATCGTCTTCGAGAGACAGGAGCACAAGGATGGTCCGCCCGTCAGGAATACCGTCGAGATTCAGCCCAACATGGATGACGTCTTGGGCGTGCTTGTGCTCGGAATCCGTTCCGGCGGAAACAACATTATTGCCGGCGTCTGGCCGGATCCCAAGCTTGCTCCCGAGGAGCAGCCGCAAATCGGTGACGAGGTCCTGGAGGCCGACGGACGCAAAATCACGAACTCTCAGGATCTTCTGGCCGTCCTCCAGCGGCGACAGGGGGATTATGCCCGACTTGTTGTTCGTCGGAGGCTGGAGGACGGTACCAACGTCACCCGCGAGGTGAAGGCAAGAGCCCTGCGTCGCCTGCTGCCTCGCGGCGAAGGCAAAGAGAGCGATCAGGAATTGTTGGGTTTCATGCCGCGAACCTGCGTCGCGTCAGTTGAGCCGAACAAGCGAGCCGACCTCGCGGGGCTCAAGGCCGGTGACGTGATCCTGAAATGGGGCGAGCAACCGGACCCGACGGCTTCCGAAGTTCGTGACGCGATCGCTGCCAACCCCGAGCGAGACATACGGGTGAGGGTGCTCCGGCACGAAGGCTCGCAACCACCCCAGCACGTGTGGCTCGTGGTGCGGCCCGCTGCCGGCGCCTTGGGACGGGGCAGACCTCACGTAGGCATGAACATGGAAGCCGACGCCGAGGGGCCGCCGTTCGTCGCGGGTATTGCACTCGAGGTCCGCGAGGGCGTTCCTACGGCGGCTGCGCCATTGAAGGAGAAGATGCCGCGAGGTTCGCTGATCACGAGCATAAACGGTGAGCCGGTCGCAACCTGGGGCGAGGTGGTTGATCGATTCTTCAAGTTCGCCGGGGGCGAGGTTCAGGTGGCATGGCGCACGCCCGAAGGGCTGGAGCAGCGCGGCAGCATTCGCGTGCCGGCGACGCTTGGAACAATCTTCCCCTTGCCCGGCGATCACGTCATTGTCAGGATCGACGACCGTCGCACCGCGGAGGTTAAGATCCGGGATCAGTATACTCCTGTCCCGGTCGGTACCTGGTTGGGCGCGAGTCATGCTCTCGAAATGTGTATCGGCCGGAAGATCGAGATCGAGCACCGCGGCATGCAGGGTAACGCCGGCCATACTGAGCTGGTCGAGGTGACCAGGGAAATGCTCGACACGTGGCCGATGAGAATCGCGTATGATCGCGTGACTTTGGAAACGTATGCGCTTCGCGAGCACTTCCGCGAACCCAACCCGATCAAGGCCATGATGATCGGTGCCCGCCAGACGTACTACTTCATTGAAACGGTCTACCTGGTCATTCAGCGAATGGTTGTCGATCGTACCGTCGGGTTTGACACGGTGGCCGGACCGATCGGCATCGTGAAGGCCGGAAGCGACATCGCCCAGGAAAACTTCAGCAGCCTGCTCTATTTCCTCGCGCTGATCTCGGCCAACCTGGCGGTGATCAACTTCCTTCCGTTGCCCATCTTCGACGGCGGTGTCATGGTCTTTCTGATCATCGAGAAGATCAAAGGAAGCCCGATCCCGCTCAGGGTTCAGGTGGTTACCCAGCTCGTCGGACTGGCCCTGATCGTCACCATCTTCGTCTACGTGATGCTGAACGATATTCAGCGGATTTTCGGCTGAGTCTGAAGGCAGGATCCTGATCAGCCGCCCGGCTGCGGGGTCTCCCCGGATTTCCACCATGTTTCCCATTGCTCGCGAAGCATCCCGGCCGGTCGCGTATTCGCCGGGCCGCTGGCCGCCCTCGGCGAGGTT
Organism: Phycisphaerae bacterium; assembly: GCA_035384605.1. NCBI lineage: Bacteria > Pseudomonadati > Planctomycetota > Phycisphaerae > Phycisphaerae bacterium. The sequence goes on along the minus strand of DAOOIV010000029.1, from coordinate 20,609 downwards.
CCTCCGGCAATCATCGTGAGGGAACGCAGAGCCGCTTCGGCCACCGTGTGAGCGCGGGCCACAGTCACCGACTCGGCATTGATCCCTCTGGCGGCGAACTGGGCGCGAGCATCGGCCAGGGCCTTGGCGGCCGATCGCTCGGAATAGAGCATGGATCCCAGCGAGCGCGTGTCATCCAGCAGGGCGATCAACCCGGGCACGGCCGTTCGAGACCCGATGATGCCCAGCGAATCCGCAACCTGCCCGAGTAGATCCGGCTCGCTCGCCTCAGAGAGAACATCGACGAGGATCATCTCCGCCTGCTCTCCTGGGATCCGCTGCAGCGCCACGATGGCATGGCGGGCCGCCTTTCCGCCGCGGGCGACGATCTTCTCCAGCTCGGGGATGAGCGCCATCGCCGTCCCACGTCGAGGATCGGTCAACGAAATGGCGGCTGCGTCAGCCACCTCGTCATCCGGATCGTTCAGCAGATCGAGCAGGACGTGCTCCACCTCCTGCCCCCGACAGTTGTCGAGCACGGCAACGCCCAGCCTGCGAACGCGTGGATCGGTGTTTCGGACAAGACGTTTGGCCGGACCGAACGCACTCTCCTCAGTGCTTGCCAGGCACAGCAGGTAATAGTGTATGTCCTGCGGACTCGACGACTGGGCGAGCTTCCGGGCCCACCAGTAGGCGCGGATCTCTGCGCGGTACCACATGGCCAGGCACCACAAGGCGACCAGCAGGGCGATGATTGCGATGGTCGGTCGTCGTCCCCGACCGGGGAGAGGGGCATTGCGTTGAGACGGCAAGGAGGTGCCGGACTGTTCCACGTCAACCATTGGGACTGACTTTCCTGCTCAGGCGGCCTATGCCGTTCGGGATGCGTCGTTTCAACGTCCTCATGTGACTGTACCTGTCGGACGCCAGACGGTCAACGCGTGCGGCTCTTCATCGCCTCCGCGTCCACTGCTCATCGCGGTACTTGAATACCAGTCGCTCAGCCGTCTCCAACTCGCCGTTGCTGAGCTTCGCGGGTTTGCCGGCCGGGGCACGGGTGATCTCCTCGACCAGCCGCGGCAGCCAGGTGTTGATGACGACCGGCGCATACTCCGCCACGCTCGCGCAGCACTGTTGCTGAAACCGGTTGTCCAGAATGAGCGAACCATGTTGAAGGATCGCTGTGCGCAAACGCCTTTGCGCGCTTCCCATGATCTTACGCCCGTCCGTGAGCAGATCGAAACGGTTGTGGCGATCGAAGCAGAAGAACGGCCCTCGATGTGACGCGCCGCCCGATGCGGAAGGTCCTTTGATCACCGAGACTCCCAGATTCGTCAGGAAGCGGGCGAAGGCGTCGTGAACGACGTCGTACAGGCCGGCGGCACCGCACGCGGGCAGCAACGGATGATTTGACGGCAACACGAGAGAATAGGTCAATTCCAGATCATGAAGGATGGCGCCGCCGCCCGTGAGCCGTCGAACCACCGGTAGGCCTCCGGCCGGCGGCGGCAATGCGGCATAGTCCGAGTAGGACTGGAAATAGCCAAGCGAGACGGTGGGCGGCGACCATCGATAGAAACGCAACGTAGGCGGGGCGCCTCCTTCCGATACGGACAGGAGAATCGCTTCATCACGCGCCATGTTGACCGGGCCGTCGGCCGGCCCGTCACTGATCCATCGCCAGTCACCCACAAGAGCCATAAAGATCCACATACTGTTTATCTGTGGCTCGCCTTTTCAACATGGCCAAGCGAGCCGCTGCCACTGTAGTGGCCAACCGTCCGATAAACAAGGCCTTCCCAGTCTGCAAGGAAGACGTCCGGCGTGATTTCGTCGCATGCGGACGCGCGCGACCGGGCCGGGGCGCGGTGACGCTCCAAAGGGTGGAAATCCTCAAGGCAGCTTTGTAGACTGAGTTCTGTTCAGGTTGGCGAGTCCCATATGCAGGGTTGGTGCGGTCAGCCAGTACAGGCCGTGAAATGGTGCCAAGGTCCGGACACCAATACGCGGCAAGTGGTGAGCGAGGCGAGGGGTCGCAGACAGTACTGTCCTGGGGGCAAGGATCGCCCGCTGCCGCCGCTACGGGGGCAAGTCCCGATTCGGATTTCTCCGCGATTTTGTGCCGCGACATTGCGTTAACGGACGCGCCGCAACCGTTTTTTGGGGTTGCGGCTGATAATAGCGGCCGGTAGCGCATAGAGAGCTGTGGAAGTGCGTATCGGACGCAAGAACTCCGTCGCCACAGTGGACTCGCTATGGATCGGCGGGAATAATCAGCAACTTCGGTGCGGGTGAGGAGACATCCCCGTCAGAAAGTTGCGATCGCTGGTGAAGGACACCGGACGATCGGGGATGAGAGGCGGAGGTTGAGGCGATGACCGCTTTGTTTGTCGCAGTATTGGTAATGGCACCAGGCGTTGGAGAGTGGGAGCCCGTGGTGATGGACGTTTCGGCGTATTGTCCCTGTCCGCTGTGCTGCGGAGCCCATGCCAGCGGGATTACCGCCAGTGGCAAGCCGGCGGTTGGCAAGCTGATCGCAGCTCCATCGTCTTACGCCTTTGGTACGGAGATGCGGGTTCCCGGTTATGGGACAGCCAAGGTGCTCGACCGCGGCGGAGCGATCAAATCGGCGGGGGAATGGGTACGCAACGTAAAGATCGGTGATGAGAAAGTGGCGGACGTCAAACTGCAACACGATCGGATTGATCTGCTGTTTCCGACGCATGCCGAGGCCCTCAAGTGGGGTCGGCAAACCCTGACGGTGTGGGTCAGGCGTTAACCCAGACGGCAGGAGAAGGAGCGTTGCCCCGATCCGACGGCAATACATAGAATCGGTTTTTCAGTTCCTTTGTTTCCCCATGGTATGGCGCCTCGGCGGGCATGATGCCAAGTCCGAGGCGTTTTGCTGCGCCTGACGACTTGCCCCGAAGTAAAGCCGCGCCCCGCCGGACTGTGGCTCTCATTTACTCGAGTCCTGCTCAGACCGCCGGCGGAGATCGGGCTTGCGGGCCGCGGTGACTTCATCGAGGCGATGCACGGGCATCGTAAGCGGTGCCTGGCGAAGAACCTCGGGCTCTTCGCGGGCTTCTCTCGCGATCTGGATCAGAACGTCCGCGAAGTGATCAAGCGTTGCAAGTGACTCGCTCTCGGTCGGCTCGACCATCAGGCAGTGATGCACGGGCCAGCTCATCGTTGGCGGGTGAAACGAGTGGTCGATGAGACGCTTGGCAATGTCGATCTCGGTGACGCCTTGCTCTCGAAACTCCGGGACCATGATGAATTCATGGGCATAGGGCGGATCGAAGGGGAAGCGGTAATGGTCGCGGAGGCGGGCGGCAAGGTAGTTGGCGGAGAGGACCGCTTTCTCGCTGACCTCGCGCAACCCCTCGGGGCCGAGCATGCGGATGTATGCGTAGGCACGGATGAGGATCCCGATCTGCCCGTAAAACCAGCGGACGCGGCCGATGGATTGGGGGCCCGGGGCTGCCCAATCGTAGCGGCCGTCTTCACCGCGGACGACTTGCGGTCCGGGAAGGAAGCCGCGCAGCCGTTCGGCGACCGCGACGGGACCGGAACCCGGTCCGCCACAACCGTGCGGGGTCCCGAAGCTCTTGTGAAGATTGAAGTGCATCACGTCAACGCCGAAATCGCCCGGACGTGCGATCCCCAGGATCGCGTTCATGTTCGCACCATCAAGATAGAGCAGAGCGCCCTTGGTGTGCAGAATGTCGGCTATTTCGGCAATCTGGGGATCGAAAAGCCCGGCGGTGTTCGGGTTGGTGATCATGAGAGCGGCCGTCCGGTCGTCCACCTTGCGGCGAAGATCGTCCAGATCGACCCGGCCGTCGCGGCGGGAAGCCACCGTCACTATTTGCCGTCCGCAGACTGCGCAGGATGCCGGATTGGTGCCGTGCGCCGTATCGGGAGCCAACACCTTCGGTCTTGCTTCCCCGCGGCTGCGATGCCAGGCACTGATGATTTTCAGACCGGTCATCTCGCCGTGGGCCCCCGCGCAAGGTTGCAGGGTCACCTCCGCCAGACCGGCAATCTCCGCCAGAAATATGCGCAAGTGATAGAGCAGCTCCAGGATGCCCTGTACGTCCTCCGCAGGCTGGAGCGGGTGCAGTTCGGTGAAGCCGGGTAAGGAGGATACCCGCTCACCGACTTTGGGGTTGTACTTCATTGTGCATGAGCCAAGCGGGTAAAAGTTGCCGTCAACACTGAACTGGCGATGAGCCAGTCGCGTGTAGTGACGCACAAGATCGAGTTCGCCGATCTCCGGAAGGGGGGGCGGCTCATCGGCCAACAACTCCGGGGGAATGACGGATGCGGCGTCGATGGCAGGTGTATCGCCGGCCGGCAGCGAGACGGCGGAATTGCCAGGAGCGCTGAGCTCGAAGACGAGTCTTTCCGGCGGCGGCAGTGCAGCTCGTCCAAGGGCATCTTTGTTCCTCGTAGCTCCGATCGGCTCCGCGCTCATGATTTCGTCTCTTCCTGCTCCTGCCGTGTCACAGCGGCTTGCCCCACCACGCCTTGTAGCTTTCAGCGGTGTGGAGCTGTTTGCTCTGCATATCGAGAATCAACAACGAAGGAAAATCCTTCTGCAAATGCACCAGAATCCTGATCAGATCGGCGGCGTTGCAGTTGTTTTCGACGTAAATGGCCGCGTGTCGGGGAAAGATCCGCGCATAACTCATTCCTCGACCTAAATAGTCCACGGCGTCCTTGGGGCCGGGCCGGCATCCTTCCAGCTTGAGCAGTGCGGCGCGCACGACCTGCACGTCGGCGAAAGGCGCAGCTTTCTTGACGAGTCGGGCCGCAGACTCGGGTTCAACCGGAAACTTCGTGCCGGCCGGCATCGTCAGTTGAACGAATTCGACGTCGTAACCCATGGAGCGCGGTCCTCGTATTCAACGCTTGCCCAGAGCGCCGACAAGATGATCGATTTCCTTCTTGCTGCGTTTCTCGGTACAGGCGACCATGAAACAGTCCGCCAGCTCAGGATACCATCGTCCCAACGGTACACCGGCCAGGATGCCCGCCCTGCGGCACTGCTCGAGCACCCTGGGCACCTCGCGGTCGCTCTGAACGACGAATTCCTTGAAAAACGGCGAGGCGAAACGAAGCTTGAAACCGTCGACTGCCGCGATGGCCTGGGCCGCGTAATGAGCCTTCTCAAGGCAGAGCCGTGCGATGCGGGTCAGGCCGTGCGGCCCAACGGCGCTCAGGTAAATGGCTGCGCGAATGGCCAGCAGGCCCTGGTTCGTGCAGATGTTGCTGGTTGCCCGCTCCCGGCGGATATGCTGCTCGCGCGTCTGCAGTGTCAGGCAGTAGGCGCGCCGGCCGCTGAGATCGGTGGTTGCTCCGACCAGGCGACCCGGCAGCTTGCGCATGAATTCGTCCCGGCAGGCCATGAAGCCCAGCGTGGGGCCGCCAAAGGACATGGGTATGCCCAGCGGTTGTCCGTCGCCGACCACAATGTCCGCGCCGAGTTGCCCCGGCCGTTTGAGCAGGCCGCAACTAAGCGGATCCACGGAGGCAATGACGAGTGACCCGGCCGCCCGGGCAATCTCGGCCAGCCGGTCGAGTCTTTCAATGCACCCGAAAAAGTTGGGGGTTTGAATGACCACCGCCGTTGTATCACCGTCAACCACGCTGCGAAACTCATCCTCGCTCGTACGGCCATCTTGCATGCCGCAGGTGGCGATTTCCATCGGTAAGTCGCGAAGATAGGTCTGCAGAGTCTCGCGGACGTGCGGATGGACGGTCATCGGCAAGACCACGCGGCCTCGGCCATTGATTGACCGGGCCATCAGGACTGCCTCGCTCACCGCGCTGGCTCCTTCGTAGAGCGATGAGTTGGACACGTCCATGCCGGTGAGCTCGCAGATGAGCGTCTGGTATTCATACAGTGCCTGGAGAGCACCTTGGGCGGCCTCGGGCTGGTAGGGGGTGTAGGCGGTCACAAACTCGCTTCGACAGGCCAACGCGTCCACAACCGTCGGAACGAAGTGATCGTAGATTCCGGCCCCCAGGAAGCAGACTTGCCGATTGCAGCCTTGATTGCGGTCGGCAAGTCGCTCCAGATCCGCAAGCAGTTCAAGCTCGGTCAGCGGAACGGGCAGATCCAACGGGCGATCGAGGCGCAAACGGTCGGGGATGCCTCCGAAAAGCTCGCCCACGTGGCCGATGCCGATGGTTGCCAGCATGTGCTGCACGTCACGTTCTGTCAGTTGCGTGAATCTCATCGTGTCGGCTTGGCTTCATGAGGCCGCTGCAAGCAACCGGTCATACGCCGCCGCATCCATCAGCGCGTCGAGCTCGGAAAGGTTCGCGGCGCGAATCTTGACCATCCAGCCCTGTCCGTATGGGTCATTGTTCACCAGCTCGGGGGCATCACCAAGTGCCTTGTTGACCTCGATGACCTCCCCGCTGACGGCGGTATATAACTCGCTGGTCGCTTTGACGGACTCGATCTCGCCGCATGCCTGACCTGCCGTCACTCGGGTGCCGATCGACGGAAGATCAACAAAAGTGATGTCGGCCAACTGATCCGTGGCGAACTGCGTGATGCCGATGGTCACGACGTCGCCTTCTGCAAGACACCATTCGTGTGTTTTTGTATATTTGCGATCGCTCGGAGTGGGACTCACCTTAGCCTCCTTGTATTTGCCGGCCTCGTGGCTTTGTACGTCAGGTGCCGGTCTTTTGCTTGTAGAATGGCAGTCTGACGATGGTCGCATCGGCCTGTTTGCCACTCAGGTCCACGGTGAGCGGGCGGCCCTCCTGGGCATGAGCGGCATCGACGTAAGCCATCGCAATGCTGCGTTCAAGGGTGGGGGAGAACGTGCCGCTGGTGACTTCGCCAACGGGACGGTTCTCACTCAGCACCGCGGAATGCGGCCGTGCGATCCGGCGGCCGGTCAGTTCGAGGCCGACCAGCCTGCGCGAGGGGCCGGCCTGTGAAATTCGCCGCAGAGCCTCCGCGCCGATGAAATCCTTGCCGAGGTCAACGCACCATTCCAGTCCCGCGCTGAGTGAGTCGGTGTGTTCGTGCAACTCATGTCCATACAGCGGCATGCCCGCCTCCAGCCGCAGCGTGTCCCTGGCGCCAAGACCCGCGGGTTTGATGGTGTTACTCGCGACCTCATCCCCGACGAGATAGCTGCCGACGAGCTGGGCTACGTTTGCAGGCAGGATGATCTCGAAACCGTCCTCGCCGGTGTAGCCGCTGCGGAAAATCGCGTAGGGGGTGAACATGTAGTTGCCGCTGCAGAAATGGTAACGCCTCAGATCCGCCACGGCGATTGGCAGCAGCCGGCTGACCAGCTCGACGGCCAGCGGCCCCTGGATGGCGACCATCATCGTTTCTTCGGTTCGATCCTTGATATCCAGATCGCTCCCGCTCGCGTGCCGGCGGAGCCACGCGACGATGCGGTCGCGATTCGAGGCATTGCAGACCACCAGCCAGTGGTCCTCGAAACGCGACACGATGACGTCGTCGAGAATTCCACCGTCCTCCCGGCAGATATGACTGTACAACGATTGGCCGACGACGGCCTTACCGACCCTGCGCGTGCAAATACGTTCGAGAAGAGACTCGGCATCCGGGCCGGTCAATTCGATTCGTCCCATGTGCGAGACGTCGAACACGGACGCGGCAGATCGAGTATGCCGATGCTCCTCGATGATGCTCGTGAACAGGAGGGGCATTTCCCATCCCGCGAAGTCGACCATCTTGGCCCCGAGCCGAGTGTGGAGATCGTAAAGAGGTGTTCTTCGCACGATTCCTTCCGTGAGAAAGCCTGTCCCAAGCGATGCCATGTTTACATCGGTTGCTGAGCGTACTCTTGCCCAACGAGGCTGTCAAACGCGGCCGGCCAGCGCGTCGGCGAAACGGATCCGCTCGGCAAGCAGTTCGCCCGCCCGGTCAAAGATGCTCTCCGGAAACCCCAAGGCGGTTTTGACGGCGATATCTTGGTCGAGCCAGGACTTCAACTGGCGAATGGTCCTGTATTGCCGACCAAGCTGGGGCCAGAAGACGATCGGGAATGGTGGGATCGGGAAATCACTGCCATGGACGAGCTTATGGTGGATTTCCGGCATCCTGGCGAGCTTCTTGAGCCAGACCGCCTTGTTGATCATGGTCATCCCGGCCAGATCGGCGTAAAGAGGGGCGTCGGCGAATTCACCTGTCAATGCGTCCAGCAGTGTATGCAGCGTCCTGGCGGAGGTGACGGGCCAGAGCGGCGGGCTTGCGACGTGAGCGATGATAACGGTGGGAGGACACTGTTCCTGCCGTAGTTGCCGAAGAGTGCGAAGCCACGGTGCGGGATCCTTGAAACGTGGATGCATGTTGCCGAGCGCCGCCTCACAGCCGCAATGAATCAAAACCGGAATCTTCAGCGAGGCGGCACGGCGAAGAAAATCGATGGTTCGCGGATCCTGCCCGTCGATGTTCTGACTCAGCGGAAGCCACTTGACCAGGACGGCTCCGGCCGCCGCGACCTCCTCCAGCATATCCATTGCGGTTTTCCGGCCCACGCGGCGATAGGGATGAATCGAAGCGCCGAAGAGGATTCGTCGGGGATGGCGCAGCCACAACTGACGCGCGTAGGTGTTGGAGACATAGAGATCCGAGCCGTGCTGCCACAGATGACGGCGCGACCCGAGCGGCCGGCCTTCATCGGTATGGTACTGGTCGAACGCCAGGAGAACGACGCGGTCGACGTTCTCCGCGCCGAGAATGTGATCTAACAGAATGTGCTCCACCCTTGCATCGAATTCCTGTTCCGAGGTGCGGCCGCCGCCGAGCCCGAAATGCAGGCGGGCCAGACGCATGAACACGCCATAGTACATCACGTCGGAGAAGTAGGAGTCGCAGGGAGCATATTGGCCGGGGGCCTCGAATGAAAACCGGCCCTCGTCGCCACAGAGACGCCGTCGCTGGCCGATGTGGCAATGAACGTCCACTCTCATGTAGTCGCAGGTTTCCTCTGCTATCGTCTGCGGCCAATCCGGCGGGGCCGGCGAGAGTCGCGCCTGCGGACGGTCTTGCGCTCGACTCTGGCCGCTTTCCTGCCGCGATCAGGCTCTCCTCGTTTCGCAACCGAAGGACGAGCACGGCCCGTGCCGGTTTTCAGCGAATCGGCCGTCAGAACAAGGTCCAACTCACGGGCCGACAGATCAACACCGGCCAGTTGGACGTTCACCGCGTCGCCGATCGCGATCCGTTTGCGGCTGCGCTGGCCGACAACGCAGCCCGAGCGGACGTCGATGTCCCACCAATCGTCGGGAAGGTCCGCGAACCGCACCAGACCGTCCACGCGATACTTGAGCAACTGAACGTAGACGCCGACGTTGGCGACGCCGGTGACCACTCCCTGCTCGATATCGCCGACGCGTTTCTCCAGAAACCGCAGTATCTTCACCAGTCTGATTTCGCGCTCGGCCGCCTCCGCGTTCCGTTCAGTGAAGCTGCAGTGCGCGCCCAGGACGGCCAATTCCTCGCTGGACGGCGCCCGGGACTTGCCCTGCGGCGAGTCGAGTTGGTGCTCGAGATACTGCTGTAATAACCGATGGACCACCAGATCCGGATATCGGCGGATTGGTGAGGTGAAATGGGTGTAATGGCGGCTGGCCAGGGCAAAGTGGCCGATCATGGCCGGCGAGTACTCGGCCTGGGCCATGGATCGCAGCACGGCAAGATTGACAGCGAATGCCTCTGGTTGACCACGAACGCTATCGAGCAATCGGATCATGTCGGATCGTTCAAGCCGTTTGGGAACCGGCTTGCCCAGGACGCGGAGGAAGCCGGTGAGCTTGTTTTGACTCTCGGCCGGCGGCTCAGGGTGAATCCGACGCAGGTGCGGCACGCCGAGGCGGTGGAACAACTCGGCGACCGCTTCGTTGGCCTCGACCATGAACATCTCAATAATGGTATGCGCGAAGGCGGTATCCTCCGGGATGACGTCGATGACCTCGTCACCGTCGTTCACGATCAGTTCTACCCCGGGCAGATCGAGCACGATCATTCCTGCCGCCAGCCGCCGTTTCTGAATCAGGCGGGCCAGGTGTTCCATACTCTTGAGCAAGGCCACGACCTGGGGGTTCACGCCCCGCGTTTCGCCCGCCAGGACGCGAGTGACCTCGCGATACGTCAGCCGCTTGTGGGATTGAATGACCGTGTTGGCAAAGCGACTCGCGATCCGCCTCCCCTTCGTGTCATACTCAATGAAGACGCTCTTGGCGAGCCGGGGTTCACCCTCCTGCAGGCTGCACAGGCCGTTACTGAGGACCTCTGGCAGCATCGGAATGACGTGCCGGGGAAAATAGACGCTATTGCCGCGCAGCCGGGCCTCCACGTCCAACGGGCTGTCCGGCCTGACAAACGCCGACACATCGGCAATATGCACGCCCAGTTCATACCGCCCTCGCGCCGATCTCCGAATGGAGATGGCGTCGTCGAAGTCCTTGGCGTCATCGGGGTCGATAGTGACCACGACTTCCCGGCGCAAGTCCTCGCGGCTTCCAAGCTCCGTTTCGAGCGCGTACTTGCGCACAACGTGCCGCACATCGTCTGCCACTTCGGGTGGAAACGCGTGACGGAGATGGTATTGATGGATGATGCTCAGCGTGTCGACGCCAGGATCGGATCTGCGACCCAGGACCTCGATGATGACTCCGCGTCCGGCTCGCGTGGCGGAGGGGAACTCGGTCAGCTCGACGACGACTTGGTCGCCGGTGCGGGCTCGCGTCGAGCCGACGTCGCCGACAATCACCGGAGCGTGAAGAGCGTGTCCGTCGGGGATCATAAGCCATTGCTCCCCTTGCCGGATCAGCTCGCCGACGAATCGACTCTGGCCGCGTTCAATAATCCGCGTAACCTCTCCCTCGACGAGGGCCGAATCGCCTCGCTTGCCCCGACGGGTGATTCTGGCCTCGACCGTATCGCCGGTGATCGCCCCGCCGGCGGCTCCAGGGGGGATGAACAAGTCCCCGTGATCGGTCGGGTTAGCCGGCACCACGAAGCCGAAGCCCCGCGGGTTGCCGCGGAAGGTTCCGATGATGACCCCGACGGCCGACGGCAGCATGACGCAGTTGCGGCCGCCGAGTATGACGCGGCCGGCTTTCATCAGGGACTTGACCGCCGCGCGGAACTCGCCGTATTCCTTCTCCTCGATGCCGATGGATTGGGCAAGCCGGCGCGCGCGCTGCGGCCGGTAATCCTTGCGACTGACATGTTGCAGAATGCGATTAGTGAGATCGTTTGTTGTGTTAATGCGTGACTCCTTCACCGGCTCGCACGTCTTGGCCGGCATCCTGTTAGCTTACAGGCAGAGAGTCAAAGCTTCAACCGGGTCGAAGATGAGGGTTGGGCTGCGGCGGACCTCAAGCCGCAAGATCGAACGTGCCGTCCGGGCGCCGGAAGCTTAGGGCGCGGGATCTATGCGGCCTGCGCGCACGTTTCCGGATCACGGTGCGCTTGGGGCGCGGTCCGCCCGGGATCACGTCCAACTGTCATAGTCGTCGGACAGCACCCATCGCCGGACGCGTCGAACGATGTCGCGATGGAGGGCCGCAACCTGTTTCTCCGGCAGCGCCAGCACAACGCCGATTTCCGCGAAGGTGAGCCTTTCGCAGTACTTCAGCGTGATGATCAGCCGCTCCTTGGTAGTGAGCCCTCGAAGAAGAAAACGTTTCAGCTTTTTCCACGGGGGCGGGGTGTATGTGATGGCCTCGAATGCGGCGGCCTGCAGACCGGCCCGACGCGAGGATGCGGCCGCTCTGGACGGAATCTCACGTTTCCTGGCGGGCGGTGATTTGAGGCCTGCGTATTGCGATGCCATGGGTGACCTCCCTGCCGCTTGCCGCCTCCCTGAAGGAGCGGCAAGCTGACTGCCGATAGCGTCGCGCTCCGGCGACGTCATCGCACATGGAAATGACCTCGTGTATGACAAGCCCTGAAGTGACCGACTCACGGGCGACGTGGCAATCAGAAGCGAACGAGCAGGCATGCATTGCCGTGAAGAATCGCGGAGCGACTTGTTGAATGCTGCAGTCATGGCCTCCTCCATCAGTCAACACATGCCGCACGCACAACGATGGATGACAGGGTTCAAAGCTTACCTGTCCTCTTCACGAATCGAGATACTGGATTATCGGACAGCTTTCGTCGAGGCGTTTACCCCAAAGTTGGGGCTGGCGGGCGCTTCCACGGATGGGGCGGCCGGTTGCAGCCACCCTTCAGTGGCTGTCCGCAAGTCCGGTTGGAGGCGCGGACGTTGGAACGTGGTCGTTGCAGGCGGCCGGATCGGAACGAGAGCCCCGCTTCTCAGTATTGCCGTCGGGGGCCGCGGCGTGCCAAGGACTCCGAATATCGACCGGATCAGCGCTGGCTCAGTCGCGCCGCGTTGGAGTCTGCTCGGCTTCCAAGCCGGCGGTGTCTCGAAACCCGGCAGCTCATGGAGCCCGCAATAGGCCGGCCAAGGAAATGCCGTGACGTCGGCCGCTCGGATGGTCTCGGAGGCGGCGAATTCGCCGCCATTCTCAGTCTGATGCTCAGGGTCCATCAGCTCTGTATGACATTGACTCCGACCCGTGTTTGCCGCTCGCGGCTCTGCGGGCGGTTGACACGGTCCGGGTACTTCCTGGCGAACTCTCTGGCCGCCCAGGCCATCTCTTCCAGCGTGACGATCTTGTATTCCCTGTCACCAAGGATTTCTGCCACCCGCACATAATCCTCAGGGCAGAAGCCGTTCTGCGCCGAGGTGTTGCCCTTGGCGTCTGGAACGGCGAACACGGTTATGAATGCCGGCTTGTGCAGGATGTCGGCGGCGGCCTTCTGGATCGCCTCGGCCATGTCTTCCGCCGTCTTCTCGCTCGGGAAGTAGTGTAGCCCGCTGTACCGCAGAATCACCGGGGTGCCGGCCCGTGTCATCTTCACTTGTCCCGGCCCGCAAGGCAGAATGAACGCCTCGGTGTGCGGGCTCAGCTCGGCATAGCGCTCGTAGACCGGGCGGGAGAAGTGGATCCAGCAGTCCATCGTCTGCAAATCTGCCCGCTCCATGAACTTGTCGGATTCACGGAAGAATTCGTCGGGTTCCGGCATCCAGTTCGGGTAGGTATAGCCCGCGCCGCTGCAGCCGCAGAAGAAGTAGTCCTTGTCGGTCATGGTGCTGTAGTAGTACTCGGCCATGGCCGGGGCGACGTCGAGCATCCGCGGTTGAAAGCCCCAGTTGATCGGCACCCGGCCGCGATGGGGATCGTGCCAGGCCCCGCCCTGGAAGCACATGTGGATCTTGAGGGCGTCGCCCTCGGTGGTCATGAAGGCGACGTAGTACTTGTCTTCTTCCAGGCGCAACTGCGACTTGTCGACGTGCGATTTCTGTCGGAAGGTCTTCATCTCGACCGGCACCTGGGCGTGGAAACTGAGGTTGGGGGCCTCGGTGCACATGATGTAGTTGCTGTTCAGCGAGGCCATCTGGCAATAGCGGTCCTCGGGTTCACCCCAGCCGTAGACGCCGCAGTTCGGCCCGGCATAGCTGTGAATGCGCCAGATCCGCTTGTTGTCCTCGGCGTATTCGCTCTTGGTGCTGCACCGGAAGATGAATGCCCTTCGGGCCACCGCCAGGTCGAGGGTGTGGATCGACATTCCCGTCCACAGATTATCCACGCTGTAGATCATTCCCGGTTGACAACGGGGCAGGAGATTATCAATCGCGTAGTCGAGCGGTTCGAATTCGTCCTTCCATCGCCCGACGAGGTCATACGCGATCGTCAGGTCGCCGTACCGGGCGGTCAGCTTCTCGGCGATATCGGGCTTGACGGGCAGAAGGTCTTCCAGACCGGCCAGAACGCATGCCACATAGAGCGATTGCTCGACGCTCGGGTCGTGGACCACCAGCCCCTTGAAGGCTTCGCGAAAGCGGTCGATGACCTCAAACACGTCGGCGAGCGTCTCGAACTCGATGCCCTTGGCCCTGGCGTAGTAATCGCGCCAGGTCTGGTCGGCCGGCTTCCAGTTCCAGAACTGGGTGTCGTACATCAGCCGCGGGCCGGTGCGATTGACCAGGCCCTGCAGGGCGTACATCATCACTTGGTTCTTCCAGCCGTTGTCCTCCAGAGCCAGATGCCCCTTGGCCCACTCGGGTTGGCCTTCCTTATACGACGGCACCCGCCCGCCGGTGATGTTCGGGTCAATGAGAGAATCCAGGTTGAACCAGACGGCCTTTTCGCTCACGGCAGTGAATCCTTCCGCTGAAATAGCAATTGTCGATCCCGCTCCGATTCCTGTTCGTCGCTGTGGTCTCCCCGACGGGGCTCATGTTACTGTGCGCATCATCCGCTGCAAGGTTTCCGGGGCTTGCCCTTGAGCTTGGCTGCTGCTATGATGCCTGCGGCGATGGAGTCCGCCCCTAACCGGTCGCGCAGACCTGATGACTCCTACCCGGATCGACCTGGGTGGGGTCCGCGCGACGTAGACCCTGTAGATAGACCCTGCCCGGCCGATCGCCTGAGCGGGGTTTTTTGCTGGATGCAGGGCTTGCGCGTCGCATGGATTGGACATGGTCAAGCTGGTGTTGGTCTTTCTTGGCGGTGGGCTGGGATCGTTGTGTCGGTACGGGTTGGCCGGCTGGGGGCAGCGGCTGGTCAACGGATCGTTTCCAGTGGGGACTCTCCTCGTCAACGTCCTGGGGTGTTTTGTGATTGGATTCCTCAACTACCTGTTCAACGGCGGCGCCTATCTCATCCGGCCTGAGTATCGTGTAGCTCTGACCATCGGCGTGCTCGGTGGTTTCACGACGTTCTCGACATTTGGCTGGGAAACATTCGCGATGGCCAACGACGGCCAGGGACTCCGAGCCGTGATGAATCTGCTGCTCAGCGTCACGCTCGGATTCTCGTCCGTGCTGGTCGGCTATCGGCTTGCCGAGAAGTGGTTTGGAGCCGGGTGATGGCCGCAATGGTTCAGTCACCGCTGGTGGAAGCCACGACGCAGAGTGATGCCCGGCGCAGGAGGTAGTTCTACATGACGGACGTATGGTTCACCGCGGCCTTGTGGGTGGGACTGGCGCTTGTGGCCACCTTGCTTTCCATCTGGCTGCGGGTGGCGACGGCCCTCTCAGAGATTGTGGTTGGCACGGTTGCTCAACTGATCATCGGCGCCGTCGCCGGAGTTGCCGCCCTGGGGGCCCAGGAGCCTTGGATCAAGTTCCTTTCGGGGACGGGGGCCATCGTCCTGACGTTCCTCGCCGGCGCGGAGTTGGACCCGACGGTGTTTCGCGCCAGGTGGAAGGAGGCAACCGTCATCGGGCTCATTGCTTTCTTCACGCCGTTTCTCGGCTGCGCGGCGGTGGCTTACTATGTGTTGCACTGGGATTCCAAGGCGAGCTGGCTGGCCGGCGTGGCCCTGTCCACTACCTCCGTCGCCGTCGTTTATGCGGTCATGCTCGAACTCGGCTTCAACAAAACCGATTTCGGTAAGGCTGTGCTGGCCGCCTGCTTCATCAACGATCTTGGCACGGTTGTGGCTCTCGGGCTCATCTTTTCGCCGTTTACGATCCGTACGGGCGTGTTTGTCATAGCAAGTGTCGCCGTCTTCGCGATCATTCCTTTTTTGACGCCATGGTTCTTCAGGAGGTACGGCAACCGGCCCTCGGAACTGGAAGCGAAGTACCTGCTGCTGCTCCTGTTCGGTATGGGAGCATTGGCTGCATGGGCCGATAGCGAGGCCGTGCTGCCCGCCTACATGATCGGAATGGTGTTGGCGGGCACGGTGGGCAAGGATCATGTTCTGGTGCGTCGGCTGCGCACACTGACGTTCGGCCTGCTCACGCCGTTCTACTTCATTCGAGCGGGATCGTTCGTGTCCGTTCCGGCCCTGATCGCCGCGCCGGTGACTTTCATGATCTTGTTGGGTGCTAAGGTGGTCAGCAAGTGCCTGGGCGTATACCCTGCCACCAAGGCCTTCCGGTACGAGTACCGCCAGGCCGCATACACCACCTTGCTGATGTCGACCGGTTTGACCTTCGGGACGATCTCGGCGTTGTTCGGTCTGACGCATAACGTCATCACCCAGAGTCAATACTCGTACCTGGTCGCGGCCGTCGTCGCCAGCGCCGTCATCCCCACCCTGATCGCCAATGCCTTCTTCATCCCATATGACCTGTTGCCGAAACGCACCAGAGCTACAATGCCCGACATACGGCCGGCCGGCAGCCGCGAGATGACAGCAACCGCCGTACTGGACGGCGAATCAGTTCTGCCTGAAACGTGAGAGGGCAAACCATGAAGACCATTCTTGCAGCTAATGACGGATCTGAGTCAGCCAAACGGGCGTTCCAGTTTGCGCTCCAACTGGCCAAGGCATTCGGCTCCAGCGTGGTTGTTGTCTCGGTGGCTCAGCCATCCGAACCCCCCACGTCGGTCGAGACGCCCGCCTTGCTGGACGCCGCGACGGAGCATTTCGAAAAAGACTTTGTTGCTTTTCGTGAGGCCGCCCAAGCGGCGGGGGTGCCGCTGGAAACCGACGTTGTCGTCGGTCATCCTGCCGATCAGATCGTTCATCAGGCGGTCCAACGGCAGGCCGACATGATCGTCATGGGCCATCGAGGCAAGAGCAGGTTCCAGCGCTGGCTGCTCGGATCGGTCTCCAAGCGGGTTCTCAGTTATGCGCCCTGTACCGTGACCGTGGTGAGGTAAACGATGAGACTGGAAGGCGAAGCGCAGTTGCTCCGCGTGTTCATCGGTGAGGGCGACAAGTGGCACGGTGTGCCGCTGTATGAGGCCATCGTGATGAAGGCCCGCGAACTCCACTTGGCCGGCGCCACGGTGCTTCGTGGTCCCATGGGTTTCGGTGCGCACAGCCGTTTGCACACAGTGAAGGTCCTTCGGTTGTCCCAGGACCTGCCGATGGTGATCGAGATCGTGGATACGCAGGAGAAGATCAGCACCCTCCTCCCGCACATTGACCAGATGGTCACAGAGGGCCTTGTCACCCTGGAGAAGGTCCACGTGATCAAGTACCTCGCAAACGGTGGGGATGCGAGAAAGGAATAGTCCGTCGGTCGCCGCATGAGGGTCACCCGTGTCGTCGGACAAGAGCTCCGAACGTCGAGCATGCAGCCGCGATCGGGAATTCGTTCGCGAGCAACTCCTGCGGCCCGGCCGATATTTCGGCTGCGAGCACGACGCCATGGGTGTTTGCTTTCTTGGCCGGGAGGCATTCAGTCCGGCGGAATCCGAGTTTCGGCGGGCGGTGTGGCTGAACCCTTACGATGCGACGTTCAGGACGCATTGGGCGATCGCGATGCTCCGGCTGGGCCGCATGACGGAGGCACGAACCCTGCTGGAAGAGATACTTCACGAGAACGCTGACAACCTTCTGGCCGGCAGACTCTGGGATCAAAACCGGCCCGGCGGGGCTCGGCGGTAAAGCGACCGACGATAGAGCAGCGTCGCAATTTCCTGCGGCACCGAGACCTGCGGCTGTCCCGTCTTTGCCGCAGCGGATCGTCGTATTCGCACTCTGTCATTCGTGTCGACTCGAGTGTCCCGGTTATTCTCGTTCGTCACATGAGTCCCACATTCTGCTGTACGCTGCGTATCGCCTCCGCCGACGCCCTGAGGGCCTTCAAATCCTCCGCCGACAGTTCCGGGCAGATGAGGCGATCCGCGCCATTTTGATTGACAATCGTCGGCACGCTCAGGCAAACGTCGGTCAGACCGTATTCGCCCTGCAGAAGAGTGGAAACCGTCAAGGCGCTGTTCTCGTTGCGGATAATCGCGGTGGTGATCCGCAGCAATGCCAGCGCCACGGCGAAGTTGGTCGCTCCCTTCGCCTCGATGATGTGATAGGCCGAGTTGCGGACCTGCATGGCGATCCGCTGACGGTCCATCTGCGGACACTTGTGCGGGCAGGCGCGGCAGTAGTCCGCCATGCGCATGCCTGCCATCGTCGTGATGCTCCAGGCGACCACTTCGCTGTCGCCGTGCTCGCCGAGTACATAACCGTGGATGCTCGCAGGATCAACGCGGCAGTGACGGCCGAGAAAGAAACGGAATCGCGCGGTATCCAGTACGGTGCCCGAGCCGATGACACGGCCGCGAGGCAAACCCGAGAACCGGATCGCCGCGTAAGTCAGCACGTCCACCGGGTTGGTCACCATGACCACGATCGCTTCGCGAGTGTGTTCGATGATTCGACCAACCACCGACCGGCATATCTCCACATTGGTTCCGACCAGGTCCAGCCGCGATTGCCCCGGTTTCTGTGCCGCTCCTGCGGTAATGATGATGACCTGGGCACCGCTGCAATCGGGATAGTCTCCCGCTCGGACTTCCACGGGGGGCGTGAAGCACTGTCCGTGGCTCAGGTCCTGTGCCTGCCCCTCCGCGCGTTCGTGGTTCGCGTCAATCAGAACGATCTCGCGGGCCGCGCCTCGCATCTGTAGGGCGAAGGCGCAGGTGCTCCCCACCTCACCGGCCCCGATGATGACGACCTTCCCGGCGGTCATGCTCATGTTGGCTCCTCGGTGCCCGTCCGGCTAGGCTTATCCGTGGTTGCTTTCCTCCCATCCCTTGCCTGGCCCGCGCACAAGTTCGGGGGCCGGTCCTGGATGGGGTCCCGGATGCATACAAAGACGCACAGGGCACGCAAAACATCATAGGCCCTGCGCTTGCGGGAAGACAGACAGGAGACATGAATGAGCTCTTACCACTGCTGCGTCGTTGCCCTTGCAGTGTTTTTGTCTGGTGGAGGTCCGGCCTTGGCCGGACAGGGCGATGGCCCCGTGAAGCTGTCGATCACCCCCGACGGCCGGCTGATGCTGAATGGCCGCCCGCATTTCTTCATCGGTTTCGCCCCGGGGCCGCCTCTTGATTTCCAGACGCCCGAGGGCGGCGACGGCTGGGCTGAGATGGCCGAGGGTGGTATGTCCGTGGTCCGCGGTGGACCATCCCGCGACGGATGGACGCCTCAGGCCGAGGAACAGTTTTCTCAATACCTTGACGCGGCTCACCAACGCGGTGTGTACGTCTGGCCGTTTCTGCGTGAAATGGTCGAGCTGAACAGGCCGGGTATGCGACAAAGGCTCGAGGCCTTTATCCGCAAGTACCGGAGCCACCCGGGCATCCTCTTTTGGAAGAGCGCCGACGAGCCCGAATGGGGCAAGCTCCCAGTCGAGCCGCTCAAGCAGGCCTACGACCTCATTCATGAGCTGGATCCCGCCCGTCTTGTGTGGTTCTGCCACGCCCCCCGCGGCACGCTGGAGACGCTGCGTCCGTACAGCGCCGCCTGTGACGTTCTGAGCATCGACATCTACCCGGTCAGCGAGCCGCCCGGCAAGCATTCTCTCGATGCCAACAAGGGCCTAAGCATGGTGGGCGATTACACCCGTCGAACGGTGGAGCTGGCCAAAGGCGGTAAGATGCCTTTCATGGTCTTGCAGGTTTGCTGGAGCGGCGTGAACCCTGCTCACAACCCCAAGAACCGGCTGATGTTCCCCACGTTTCGACAGGAACGCTACATGCTCTACCAGGCAATCATCTGCGGCGCCAACAGCGTGTCGTTCTTCGGCATGCCCGTCGGACTCACCGGTCGTGACGCCGAACTCGGTTGGAACTGGACCTTCTGGCGTGCGGTGCTCAGGCCGCTTCTGGCCGAGATCAGGCCGGGAAGCGAACTGTATCCCGTGCTGACTCTGCCGGACTCGAAGTATCCGTTGGAGTTCACCGGCGCCCCTCAGATCGAGGCCCGGTGGAAGGAAGCGAGCGTCTACCTGTATATCCTCGCGGCCGCCCGCGAGGGCGAGACGGTCGAGGTGACGTTTTCGGGGCTGCAAGATGGTGAGGTCACAGTCCTGCACGAGAATCGCACGCTTCAGGTTGTTGACGGCTCGTTCACAGACACCTTTGCCCCGCACGATGTACACCTTTACCGGGCCTTGCGGCTGCTGTCAGCAGCGTCGCGCCCCGCGTCTCGCTGAGATACCGCGGCAGGAACAAAAGTCCCCGCCGCGAACCGCGAGTTCACCCCTGGAGCAGGAATCGTCCAGATGTCTCTACGAAAGCGCAGGCTATCGAGGATAAAACGACCAGTTGCACTTCGGGCAGCGGCCCGGTCGACCGTTCGGTAGTCGCCGCGGCAGCTGGGTTCCATCGTTTGGGCATTCCACGGCCGGAACCGCCGCAAACTTGCCGCACGAGGGACAGCGAAACAAGACTACCCCGCCGTCTTCCCGAGTGTCGGGAGCTTTGATTCCGCCTTCCTTGGTGAGCTTCTCGTAACCGGCCGGCGTCAAGGCGTAGACGTGTTTGCACTCGGTGCAGATGTAGGTCATCGCCGATTCGGGCGTGTCCGGCTGTTTCTCCTCCCGGTTCCTCCAGGCAACGGCAACTGCCGCAATCGCCAGACCTGCCAGCGCTACGATCAGGACAATCGTTTTCCGCTTGCCGGAAGGCTCTGACTGCTCCGCGTGGCCACGACTCATCACAAACTCCCCGATGCCCAGACTTCGTTATGAGGGGCTCTGCTACCCGTGCCGCCGCCCCTCAGCCAGGGCCGTCACGCCGAAGGCATCCGGCGGACACCCACCGGCGGCGCAAACCCTACTCGGCGCCGTAATCGA
>DAOOIV010000028.1 GCA_035384605.1 Phycisphaerae bacterium | reverse complement strand
ATGCGGAAAGGATTCCGCGGGGGATGCGGCCCGGAAAGGATTCCGGGCCGAGCGGAGATGGGCCGAAGGGGGCGTCGGCCCTACTGTGGTGCCGACGCGGGCGAGCGCCTGCGGGGATTCTTGTGCAACCCGGGGGAAATACGCTCAAGTCCCTTCACAAGCGAGCGAAGTTCTCAAGAATTCTCAGGCCTACCTTCTGGCTCTTTTCGGGATGAAACTGGGTGGCGTAGAGGTTACCGCGGCAAATCATCGCCGCGAACGGACCGCCATAGTCGCACAGGCCGCAGGCCACGGAGCGATCAACCGGCGACACGTAGTATGAGTGGACGAAGTAAAAATACTGGGGGCTTGTGAGGCCCTCCAACAACGGACAGGACCCGGTCCAGGCCACCTGATTCCATCCCATGTGCGGGACCTTGAGGCCGGCGGCCTCGGGCCGCCCCGAAAAATCGAAACGCAACACGCGCCCCGGGATGATGCCGAGGCCTTGGTGTTCGCCCTCCTCGTAGCTGACGTCAAAAAGGAGCTGGAGCCCGAGACAAATGCCCAGGAACGGTCGGTCCGATCGGGCTGCCTTGACGAGCGGTTCGACGAGGCCCCTCTGACGAAGATTGGCTATCGCATCACCGAAAGCCCCAACGCCGGGGACGATGATCTTGTCCGCCCGCTGCACGTCGGAAGGGGCGGACACGATGGCGGCAGAGGCTCCCACGCGTTCGAGAGCCTTCTGGACGCTGCGCAGGTTGCCCATCCCGTAGTCAACGATGGCTATCACGATTCGACACCGCGGACCCGTGCGGCTCCTATTCGTCGGGAATGTTCACTTCAGAGGGCTGCCGGGCTTGCGTTTGCCGACCGGGATTGGCAGGCCGCTTTTTTCGGAGCGGTGTACCCTTGATCGGCTTTTTGCCGATTGCACGGTGGATCTGCCGCATTGCCTGCCGCAGGCGCTGCTCGTTTTCCACCAAGGCGATTCGAACGTAGCCCTCGCCGTTCTCACCGAAGGCCCGGCCCGGAGCCAGAGCCACCTCGGCCTCCTCCATCATCCGCATGGCGAAATCAATCGATGACCGGCCGGCCAAGTGTTCATCCTTGACACGTGCCCAGACGAACATGCTCGCCCGGCATTTCTCCGCCTGCCAACCGAGGCGCTCGCACCACTCAAGGACAACGTCGCGCCGCCGCTGGTATGCCTGAGCCTGTTCTTCGACAAACTCGCGGCAATGCCGCAGGGCAATGATCGAAGCGATTTGAACGGCCTGAAAGATGCCGTAATCGTAGTAACCCTTGATGGTTCCGAGCGCCTCGCACATGGTCTGGTTTCCGACGCAAAAGCCGATGCGCCAACCGGCCATATTGTAGGGTTTGCTCATGGTAGTGAATTCGACGCCTACTTCCTTGGCTCCCTCTGCCGCAAGGAAGCTCGGGGCTTTGTATCCGTCGAAGCAGGTCTCGCCGTAGGCAAAGTCGTGGAGAACGGCGACGCCGAATTCCCTGGCGAGCGCCACCGCCTTGTCGAAAAACGGCGGGTCGACCGTCATGGCGGTGGGGTTGTGCGGATAGTTGAGGATCAGGAGCTTGGGCCGCGGATAAAGATGCTGGACCACGTAACGAATCCGTTCGAGGAAGGCTTCATCATTACCCAACGGGACCGAGATCACGTTGGCGCCGGCCAAGGCCACGCCGTAGACGTGGATCGGGAAAGCGGGATCTCCGACGACAGCGGTGTCACCGGGTCCAAGCATGGCGAGGAGCAAATGACTGATACCCTCTTTGCTGCCGATGCAGGCCACGACCTCGGTCTCGGGATCCACCTGGACTCCGTACCGTTCGTGGTAGTGGCGGGCGACATCCCGGCGGAGGTTGAGCACACCCTTGGACACACTGTATCGCTGGTTGCGGGGATCGCGGGCCGCCTCGCAAAGCTTGTCAACAATGGGCTGGGGGGTGGGGTCGGTGGGGTTGCCCATCCCCAGGTCAATAATATCGATGCCCTCCTGACGTTTCTTGTGTTTGAGGGCGTTGATTTTCGCGAAGAGGTAGGGCGGCAGCCGAAGCAACCGCTGCGACGGCTGGATCTTGAAATCGGACATATCTCTCATCCTTCCTTGCTCGGGGCGACAGCCCGGCGACGTTCGCCCCCCCGCCGGCATGCCCCGTCTCCCCAGGGCCGCGCCGGTCGCCCGGAATCACAATCAGCGGTTTCGCTTGTAGAGGCTGGAACCAACCGCCGGGAGCAAATATGCCGATCACCCATCGGCGTCTCCGGCACCCCGGGCCAAAATGGTGATTTTACACAAGAAACCGCAGGTTGAAAAGGCAGGTCTCATGGCCTATTTCGAAGGAGCGGCGCCCGGTCCCGGGGGGGATATACCGCTGCTCCCGGCGACCTTTTCGAGAATCTGCTTGGCAACAGCGTTGTTCGGATCCAACGTCAGCAGTTCCTTGCAGGTCAATTCAGCATCCGTGACCAGATGCACGCGGAACTGCAGATCGGCAAGCGTCTCGAGGTAGGACGCATCTCCGCGGGCGGCCGGTGGCGCACGCAGCAAGTCGTTGAGGGCGCCGTGAAGCTGAAGAGCATGTTGGGTTGCCGACTGTTCCTGGCGACACCGAGCCAAGTCCACCACCAGACGGACATCCCCGGGGTTGATGGCGGCCGCAATCGACAGGATCTGCTGCTGAACCTGCAAACACCCGGAGAGAACCCCGAGGCGAGTCATGTCCGCCGGTGCATCCTGGAGGCCGGTACGGGCCAGCCGGACCGCTTCTTCGATTTCAGCCCGGGCGGCATTGAACATCCGGCGCTCCTCGTCGGACATGGCGTTTCCCTTTTGTTGCACCCCGCTCTGGGCAAGGAGTATCTGCGCGTGGACGCTTCGATAGGCGGGGTTGCCGGGGCTTTTCTTCACCGCTTCCTGAGCCACCGACAAGGCCTTGGGGCGAAACGCGGTTTCCTGGTAAGCTCGGGCGAGTTCCAGGAGAATCTCAGGGTTTTCAGGATCGAGCGATCTCGCCGTTTCAAGCGTGCTGACGGCCTGATTCAAGTATCTGCGTTCATAAAGGAGCCTACCCAATTCCAGGTGAGCCTGCGGGTCCTTAGCTCCGTCCATGCAGATGCGAGGATTGACGTATGTCTTGTAGCGATCGATGGCCTCGGGGCTACCCTTTGCCCGGAGGACACGTGCGATTCCGAGCAGCGCCCGCGGATTGTACCTGTGCCGCTCGTATCGCAGTACGGTCCTGTAGATCTCCTCTGCCGTGGCAACGTCCCCCATCTCCAATGCCAGCGGGCCGGCGTATTCCGTGTAGGTCTTGACGGCCTGGTCGATAAGCGTGTTGCTCTTCTCGGCCGCATCCGGGAGAGAAGCATCCGCCCGAACGACCGACGCCCGAATCTCGTACATCTGAGCCGCCGACTGGTATGCCGAGAGATTGCGGGGTTCCTGCCTGATCACCTCGGTGAGTATCTTTTCCGCATCGTCCCATCTGTGGGATTGGGCCAATTGGCGAGCCAGCTCGATCAGCTCCTTGGTTGACATCCCCGGCTTCACTTCCGATATTCCAGCCAAACCGGCCAATGCCCCGGAAGGCGGTTCGGCTTGCGTCGTTGTCGCGACATTCTGCGCGGGGGCCGGTGTCAACTGGAGCATGGTCCAGGCAATCAGAAAGAACAGCGAACCTGAAACCGCCTTCACGCGTTCGACGAAGTGCGTGAGCCGGGGAGGCGATTTCCGTCGGTCATGCGCAGCCTTTGTCACTGCCTTTTCCGAGAAGCAGCCTGTCAGAAGCCCATCGCCAAGGGGCCCAGGGTTTTCTTTCGCCATCATGAAGCCTCCTGCCCAAGGCGGACCGCCTTTTTGCGGGCCGCAAAGATAGCGCGGTACGATCCGGAAACATGAGCGCAAGCGGCCCACATCCCTGGCCGTAAGGTTCCGGGACGGCCAAGGCCAGGATCGTCTGTCCCAGCACCTGAACAGCCGTCCCATTCCGGGCGTCACAAGAAGACATCGGGCAGGCGACGGCCGCCTATGCAAGAAAAGTCGTTTGGGACTATATGGATGGGGTTCAAGACGGTCAAGGCAGGCCGAGGATCACCCTTCGAGACACAGCGTCCCATAACTGGGAGCGGCCGTCTGTTCGCCGACCTTGGAGGACTGGGCGTCGCCGGCTTGTGACGAGTTCACGCCGGAGCGTTCCTGCTTGAGCCTTTCTATCAGCATCACCCAGGTTTCCCGCTGGAACTCCAGTAATCCCAGGGCGTCGTTGGCAGCTTGCAGCTCGCGGCTAGAGCAGGCCTCTATGAGCTTGCGATAGATGAAGTTATAGATGCCGGCCATCCGCTTGCACAGCTCGCGGTCAACGTCGTAATTGAGAGCGTTCAGCATTTCCAGGATGATCTGCTGAGCCCGGTTGAATGCATTGAAGCACTGTTCCCAGTTCTTGTCCTCGATGGCCTTGATGCCCTGTCGGGTGAACCGGATGGCCCCGTCATAGAGCATCAGCTGGAGCTGCTCGGGGCTGGCGGTCAGGATGGCGTCTCGGAGGTATGGATTCGGTTCCCGGCTCATCGTTGGTGATGTTATCGGTTACGCGCGGGGCGCGGTTCACCACTTTCCGGGAAGCTCCCGGCGCCAACTCATTCGCCATGACGGCAAGGACAATAGCGATGGAGTCAGAGAACATGGTCCGAGAATATGCGCCGGCGGGCGTTCGGGGCGTGTCCTTTCGCCTCCTGCATCATTTTGTCTTTGTCGAGTTGACCAACGCGGCAAGGCCGGCCAATGCGCTCTGCTGGCTTTGAAGCGAAGACAAGGCCGTCTCCATGGCATAGAACTTGGCGTACAGTTGAGCTTCCTTGGCATCTATCCGCTCCTGAAGCTCCTCCTGCCGCTTGACATATTGATCGATTTCATCCTGGAGGCTCTTGTTACGGAGGGTCAATGTCCCGTCGACGCTACTGGTCAGCCGCGACAGCAGGCTATCGAGTTGGCCGGCGATGCCGATCTGAACAGACTTTCCTTCCTTGTTCTTGACGATGCGAGTGAAAAGCTCATTTACGGCGTCCGGGTCTTCCTCGAAGGCCTGTCGGAACTTCTCTTCGTCAAACTGGAGTTTTCCGCCGCTCTTGGTCATCAGCTTCAAGCCCACCTGGGTCACGTTCGTGTACTTGAGCGATGAATCGTTGACATTGGCCAAGAGGACGCGGTAGAGCGAATCGCGAACCTGCATGGTTGTGCCATCACCGAGCAGCAAGCCTCTCGTATTGGTGGCGGCTTCGAACTTGGTCAGCTCCGCGACCTTATCCACGAAGAGGTTGAAAGCCTCGACGAAGCCGTTGATGCCCGCAACAACCGTATCGACATCGTTTTGGACGTTGACCGTCACGGGGAGGTCGCTGGTCTGGGTCAGATTCAACGTGACACCGCGAATGGCATTGCTGATCGAGTTGCTGCCGCTTGCCATCACCACTGCGCTGGAGGAGTTCAGATCGCCGACGACGACAACCGCATCCCTGGCGTCGCTGAGCAGATTCAGCTTCATCATGCCGGGCGTGGTATGGAGGGCCATTTGCCCTGCCAGCCCGCTGGTTTGGGAGGTGAGCGTCAGTCGATAAGGCTGCCAGGCGGATCCGTCGTTGATGACGTTCGCCTGAACGCCGATTTTGGCATCGTTGATCTTGCTGACCACGTCGTACAGCGTGTCATCGGCGTCCACCTCGATTCTGCTACGGTAGCTGGACGTGATTTCGCCGTTCTGGGCTGATCCCTTGATACCCAGATCGGCGGCGGCGCCCCCCCCTGCCACGTCGCTTACACTCATGGTCAGCGTGCCCCCGGCGGTATCCACCAGTTTGATACCGTCACCATCCTCATTGATGCCGGCCTCGACGCCGACGAACAACCGATTGATTTCCCGCAGCACGTCGCCCACCGTCCGGTGGACATCCTCGTTCAGGGTGATCGTGGCGGAATTGCCTCTGCTGTCGCTCAACCGGATCTGGCCGTAACGAATCCCCTTACCGTTGCGTAGTGAGGCCAGCAGAGTGTTTTCGGAAATGAACTGGCGATTCAGGTTGCCGCTGACGAGCACTCCGCCCCGATCCGTCAGGCCCAGATCTTCGGCAAGAGAACCGGCGGCAGACATCGGCCCAGTGGCACCGCTCGTGTCGGTGATCGCGATCTCGGTCCCATTCACGCCCACCTCGGCGTGCAAACGGCCATCGGCGTTGATGATGTTGATCACGTCCGCGAGGGTTTTGGCACTTGTGAAGTCCAGGGAAAACACTTCTCCGCTTGCCCTCGTGAATTCGACCAGGCCGACCCGCACGCCCGCACCTCCCTTGAGCGACTTGAGCATGACGGTGTTCAGGCCGCCCAGGAGATCGCTACCGGTGAAGGTGCTGCCGCTGAAAGACCGCTCGGTCGCGGATCGCGAGTCGAGCAACCCCAGATCGTAAGCCGCAAGCGATCCGTTGACCGCTGAAACCAGCGTGTCGTTAAGACCCGTGGTGTTGTCGGTGATGGTGATTCCCTTGCCGTCTGCCGATAGGGCAGCGGTGACGTAGCCATTGTTGCCCTCGGCGTACTGAATGGCACGGAGCACGTCGCCAATCGTCTCGATCCGATAGATTCCGCGACCGGTTACCCCACTCTCGGCGGTGTCCGCGGTGATGCCGAGATCAGCGGCGGCGTAACCTTTGACATCCTCGATCCGCAGGTTGCGGTCGGTACCTCCGGACCTGTCGGTGATAACCAGTTTGTTGCCGGATATGGAAACGCCGAGCGACAGCCCGGCATTCGTGATCGCGTTACTCACATCCTGCAAGGTTTGAGCCGACGAAAGATCAATCTCGGCGCCGGCGCCCGCCCGGTTCGTGATGCGGATGACTCGCTGACCGGTTTCGTCGGCGCGCACGCCGAGGCCGGAATTGAGCATTGCCAGGTTCATGGTGAAGCGGAGGTTTTCGGATAGAGTGGCCTCAAACACCTCGCCGCCCTTCAGCTCGAACCGCAGGTCCGAAAGCAGGCCGTTTGACCGGACTCCCAGACCATCGTTGAGGGCCGTCAGGCGCGTCGTGGCGGTCATCCACAACATGTCCTTCCCGACGGCCCGGCCGGAGGAGAAGGTGCCGGCGATACCCATATCGCTTGCCGCGCCGCCGCCTGACAGATCGGAGATGACGAGATTTCCCGAAGACAGGCCCGTCGTGTCGGTGATGACGATTCGGCCTCCATCCACCTCGGCCTTGACGCTGATTCCGGTCTGGGAATTGATCGCATTGAGGATGTCGGCGACACTGGTCGGCGCTCGGAGGTCAACGTCGGCCGAAGCCCCGCTTCGATCCGTAATCCGGACCATCCCCCGCCGGATCCCGTTGAAACCGTTCAGCGTGGAAACGGCCGTCTTGGGATCCACTCGCGCCTGGGAGGGGGCAAAAATGAGGGTCCCGGCTCCGACAGGGGTCCGGTCGGGATCAGCAAACCCGGAGGACACGACCTGATGGGAGGTTGCCAGCGACTTGACGAGGAAGCTGTATCTGCCCGTGCTTGCCGTTGTCTTGGCGGTGGCCGTCAAGACGCTTTCGTTGGAGCTGGTGGCGCTCTTGACCTTGAAGGCCGAAGGCAACACAAAAGTGTGGATCAGGCCCTTGGCTCCGAGCAGCAAGGCGCTGAGCTCGGTGTAGGCGGTCTGCCGTGCCTGGGTGTCCGTGACGCGCTGCTCGAGGCGTTTGATCGGGCGGCTCTCGATCTCGATGAGCTGGCTGACAATATCCTGGATATTCAGTCCGGAAACCAGCCCCACCCCTGTTGAAATCGTACCCATCAG
Organism: Phycisphaerae bacterium; assembly: GCA_035384605.1. Classification (NCBI taxonomy): domain Bacteria; kingdom Pseudomonadati; phylum Planctomycetota; class Phycisphaerae; species Phycisphaerae bacterium. Next base: position 42,143 of record DAOOIV010000028.1, on the reverse strand, counting down.
GCGACCTCCGTCGTTTGCGCGCAGACTACTACTGGTCTACGTATTCATCGGTGTTGCGATAGAAGGATCTTCACCGTTAAGCGGTGGAGATACGACGGCTTCTCAGGATCAGAACCAGCCGGTTCGACCTGCCGGACTGAAGATTATCGGACAGTACGTAATTGGGGCATGCTCACCCACCGCAGGGGCCCTAGCCCTGCAGCAAAGAGAGCACGTTTCTAGGCAACTGGTTGGCGATACCCAAGACCGTGGAGGTACTCTGCACCAGGATCTGGGCACGGGTCAGATTGGCAACCTCGGTTGCGATATCGGCATCACGAATGGCCGACTCCGACGCCATAACGTTCTCAAGGGCCACCCGTTGGCTGTTCATGTTGGTTTCGATCTGATTGCGTTGGAGCGATCCGAGTCGACCGCGTAAGACGGCAATCTGATTGAGGGCCTTGGTGACCACCCTTTCGGCCTCGGCGCAGTGACCGCCGACGATCGAGTTCCGACCGGCCCCGCGAATCGTGTTGAGGAAGCCATTCTGGACATCGCCCAGGTGAGCGGTACCGATGGACGGGATACCAATGGAAATCTGGCCTCCGGGATTGACATCCGGTCCGATCTGGAAGGTTGCTCCGCCGCCGGTGATGTAGAAATCCGTGCTGGCAATCGTCGTCGCACCCGCCACGGTCAGCTCGATTTCCATGTCAAGGCCATTGGCCCGGAGCAGGCCGGTCAAGGCATCGAACGCAGCCACTTGCCCGTTGATGAGCACACCGGCGTCCTGGCCGTTGTCCTGAATCCTGGCACCTTCGGCCACGATGAAATTGCCCTCCAGGGGCTGGACCGACACAAAGGCTCTTTCGCCAAACTCGACGCTATTGAGCAGAAGCCGCGCGTTAGCGCCCGTCCCGCTGACGGTTGCGGAGACTCCGGTGACAACGGTGCTGGCGTTGATATTCGCGGCGATTTGCTCCACGCTGGAGCCGCTGGTAATGGCCACGATTTCGGTGCCAAGGGTTCCCTGGAGCTCGAGTGTCACGTTGTAACCGATCGAGCTGCCGGCATAGACCAACTGCGCGGTCTGCGCCGACTGGATCACGGAGACAGTGACATGGGTAGCGCCGTAATCAGGCACTCTGGCCCCGAAGAGCATCGCCCGGGCGATTGCGGAGGTATGCAGACCCGAGACGGTGTAGGAGAGACTGCCGTCGATGAGCTTGCGGCCGGCAAAAGTCGTGGTATTCGCGATTCGATCGATAGCTTCGAGAATTGAGTCGATCTGGAGCTGATCGGCCTCGATTTCAGACTGACTGATCGCCCCTTCATTCGCGGCGTGAACGATGAGGCTGCGCAGGTCGAGAATGAGTGACGATACCTCGTTAAGGGCCGCCTCAGCAACGCTGATGACATTCATAGCCCGCTGGGAGTTCTCGACGGCCTGGCTGATTCCCCTGATCTGGCTGCGAAGGACCTCGGAAGCGATCAGCCCGGCAGGATCATCCGCTCCGCGATTGATCCTCAACCCGGTGCTGAGCCGCTCCAAGCGGATGTTGAGGTCGTCCTGGTTGTTGATCAGGCGGTTGGTTGTCGCGATGGCGGCGACGTTGGTGTTGATACGCATGGCATCCTCCGTGACGCGCGAGCGGGCCAGGAAAGCCTGCTACGCCGGGAGCGCGACCTTGCGCTCCGAGGCCGGGACGTGGTGTCCCAGCGATGACTCCACCTGTCCGCAAGGGATTCCTCCCTTTGGGGCAGGCCTGCCGTGGCGGCCCTGCGGCCGCGAAGGCAAGAGCCGCATCGTCCAGATCGATCCTCCCGATCGACCTCCCGCCATCCGCGGCGGGCTGCTGCCGACCCGTTGGCCGGCAACCGACGACTCCTCCTTCGCACCTCCTTGGATTCCGTCCTGAAGAACGGGTCCGATGGGGACAATCGGCATTTCGACAGGGAACGGGTGCATCCTTTAGTTATTGGCCCGCGTTAACGGAGGATTATTTCAGAACCGGAAGCCTGCAAGCGGATATCGGACGTCAGAGGGACAAGCGGTCGGTTGTTTGAAGGTCCGATATTTTTCGGCGGCAGTCCCGGCTCGGCCAATAGAAAGCGGCCGAGCGCGACTCTCGTCGCGTTCGACCGCTATTTGGTCCCGTTTGAGTTCAGTTAGCGGACAGGCTTGCCCGTCGGAGCCGGCTCATATCACCGGTCCATGGTCTGATCAACCGCCGAGCAGAGCCAGCACGTTTCGCGGCTGCGCGTTTGCGAGCTGCAACGTGGAGGTTGCCGCATTGACCAGAATCTGGGCTCTCGTCAATTCGCTGGTTTCTCTCGCGAAGTCCGTATCGCGAATGGCGCTCTCGGCCGCCGAGGTGTTTTCCAGAGCGACGGCCAGGGCGTTGTATGCCGACGTCAGGGTGTTCTTCGAGAACGCACCCAGACGGCCTCTCAGGCTGGAGATCTGCTCGTTGGCCTGTCGGATGATTCGCTGAGCGACCGCGAAGTTGCCCGATGCCATGTCGTTGTCCTGACCTCTGCCAAGGCTGGACAGGTAACCAAGGCCTCCCTTGCCCAGATTGCCCGTTGCCACGTTCTGGATGCCCAGACTGGCGGTGGCGTTCAACCCGAGGGTCGGAGCGATGCTGAAATCAGCACCACCACCGTTGATGTAGAACGTCTTGCTGAGAACCGTTTGCTGAGCAAAGCCCGCGTCGAGAGTAAGGTCAAGGTCGAGCACGGTGGTGTGCAGCGACGCGTCGAGACCCTTGGTAACGGCCTGGGCGCCGTTGATGGTCAATCCGACGTCGACACCGTGGTCGCCGTAGGTGCTGTCGCCGCCGCTGACCGCGAGGGTGGTGCCCTGGATGGTCTGGACGGTTACGAACGCCTCGGAACCGTAATCCGTGCTGTTGAACATCAGGGTTCCGCCGCCGGTAGCGCTGAAGCTGGCCGAGACGCCGGTGAGGGCCTTCGACTGGTTGATGGCGTTGGCGACCTCAGAGAAGCTCGTACCGGAGCCGAAGCTGAACTGCTCGACGCCGTACTTGCCGCTGACCTGCAGGGTAACACCACCGGCCGCAACGGCTGAGCCGCTGGCATAGACGCGGGCGGTCTGCGCGGAGGTTGTGACCTGGACGGTTACCGTCCTGTAGCCGCCCGGCGGGATCCGGGCGCTATTGATCTGCAGGGCTGCGATCGCCGAGCCGCCGGACGGCCCGATGGTGACGCCCGACGTTGTGTAGTCCAGGGTTCCGTTGAGCAGTTTCTTGCCCTGGAACTCGGTCGAGGTTGCGATTCTGTTGATGGTGTCGAGAATCGAGTCGATCTGGAGCTGATTGGCCTCGACCTCGGCCGATCCGAGGGCCGCCTCGTTGGCGGTGGTGTCGACGAGGCTTTCGAGCTCGACGAGCAGGTTGCTGATCTCCTGCAGACCACCTTCGGCCACGGAGATAACCATGTCCGCGCGCTCGGTGTTGTCCATGGCGGCTTTAATGGCCGCGATTTCGCCTCGCAGGGTCTCGGATGCAATCAAGCCCGCAGGATCGTCCTTTCCGCGGTTGATGCGGTAGCCCGTGCTGAGCCTCTCCAGAGAGGTATTCAGCATCTTGTTGTTGCTGTCCAGAATTCGTGCCGCCACCAGAGACGACACATTGGTCATAATACGACTCATTGTACGTGCCTCCAACCAGCCGCGACCGGCTCTTCCGGCGCTCCCCGGACGTGTCCCCCTGTGGAGTTCCGGTCCGATCGGCGGTTTGCGGTGCGGCGCCCATCTGGCGGTTCGCCCGCAGGACAGTGTCCGCTCTTTCTCTGCCGCATCACCCGGGACCTATCGACGACTCGTCGATACAGGTGCCTGCGGTCAGCATTCAACTTCCCTGTCCAACCTCATCCGTCCCGGGGTCAACGCTCAGCTGCTGCGTCGACTTTGCATGGGAAGCCGGAAGCCAGGTCCGCCGATCCTTCGACGGCGAAGGTCGGATCGTCAGCTTCCGGCGCCCGCTTTAGTTTTATCCCGACGCCAGAGAAGGATCGGGACTTCGGCTTGCGAGGCAGTCCGTCGTTGTCAGGTCTCATAAACCGCAGCAGGTCGTTTGGGAGCTTTTGCCCGGTCCTTTTACCGGACAACGGCGTCAAGGACCGAGAATACGAGACGGCGTGATCGTCGCGATCCGGACGAAGAAAACGTGCAGAAAACGCGGGCTTGCCTCGGGGCGGCGCGCGGATCGGCCTTGGGGCGGGCTCGCGGGCCCCGGTCGAGACCCTGCCACCCGGCGCCCGCGATCCGCATTCGTCAGCTCGATTTGCGGCGGATGCGCATCGTTTCGGCCATTACGATTTGCTTCTGAGGCGCAGGTGCTCAGGAGAGGCCGACGCGCTCAGAAGCGATCAAGCTGAGCCTGTGCCGCTGAGCGTGAAGGCGGCCGTGCGCGACCCGCGCCAGGTTGAGGCGCAGTCTTATCCGCCGAGCAGCGCAAGGACGTTCTGCGAGCTGGAATTCGCCAGAGCCAGCACGCTGGTGCCCGCGCTGACCAGAATCTGATTACGCGTCAACCGCGAGGTCTCATAGGCAAAATCAGCGTCGCGAATCGCCGACTCGCTGGATATGAGGTTTTCCATCGTCACCTCGAGCGAGCGGATATTGGTCTGCAACGTATTTCGTTCAAAGGCGCCCAGTCGTCCGCGCAGCACCGACACCTGCCGGTTGGCTTCGTTGACGATCTGCGACGCGTAGTTGGCGTTGGACAGGCTCCTCGTCGGATCGAACGCCTGGCTCGACATCACCTGGCTGAGGTAACCGATCAGCGGATTGCCGAGCCGCGACGCCGCGACCGACTGGATGCCCAGGTTCACCTGCTGGTTGGTGTTGACGTCGGGACCGAGCTGGAAGAGTGCGCCTCCTCCGGTTACGGCGAAGGTCGTGGATCCGATGCCGAAGTTCTTGTCGAGCGTCAGACTGAGTTCGAGGGTGCGGGTCTGGAGGTTCAGCTCCAAGCCCCGGCCGATGACCTGGGCGCCGTTGATGCTGGCGATGGCGTCGCGTCCGATGGACCGCATCGTGCTGGACGACTGCGTGGTGCCGTCGGGGCGATAGAGGGTCAGAGCGCCGCTGCCGGGCAGCAGCGTCACCTCGACGAACTCGTCGGAGCCGAACCCGATGCTCTGGAACGCCATGCCGCTGGCGGGATTGGCGTCGTTCAAGTACACGGCTTCAATACCGCTGGCCTGGCTCTCGCGATTGACGGCCGCCATGATGTCGGTGACGGACGTGCCGGAGGTGAAGCTGAGCACGGTGGTTCCGATCGAGCCGCGGATCTCGACGTTGATGGTGTTGGTAATTGCGCTGTTTCGAATCTGAAGCTGTGCGTGCTGTGCGGACACAGTGACCGCGACGTCGACCGGGATGTAGCTGGCCGTGCCGAACTGGCAGCGATGAATCGCGTACGTTCCGATCATGGTCGGATCGACGCCGCTGGTGACGTAGTCCAGTTCGCCGTTGAGCAGTTTGCGGCCCGCGAACGACGCGGTGTTGGCGATGCGCGTGATGGACTCGATGGCGGAGTTGATCTGCAACTGGTTGGCCTGTTTTTCGTCCTCCGACATAGCGGCGTCATTGGCGATCTCGACGATGAGGCCTTGAATGTCGGTCAGCAGCGAGGCGACTTCGTTGAGCGAGGCTTCCGCCGTCGCGATGATATTGATCGCCCGCTGCGAGTTGCTGATGGACTTTTGGATACCTGAGATCTCGGCCCTCAGGAGCTCTGAACTGATGAGACCGGCCGGGTCGTCCGCGCCTCGATTGATTCGCAGACCGCTGGAAAGCCGTTCCAGGGAAACCTGCAGTTCTCTCTGTGACTGGCGCAGAGCTCTTTGGGCGACAATGGCCGGTACGTTCGTGTTAATCCTAGCCATTTTGCAATCCTCCTTGATTGATCTTGGCTACCAGATCCGTTCTACCTGACGGATCGTCCCGCGAGGAGCTTGCTCGAAAGCCCCGGGCCGCGGGCTCGGTGCCCCCTACCTCTCCTTCGAAGATCCCGAATGATTCGCAGGGGTGCCGGCCACATTGGCGATGTCTTCCGGCTTGACGCCGGCAGCCGCGCGATTTTCCCTCTTGATCGCCTCGTAGACTTCCTTGCGGTGCACCGGGATCTCGGCGGGGGCGTTGATCCCGAGCCTTACTTTGTCTCCGCGGATATCGACAACCGTGATCTCGATATCGTCGCCGATCATGATTGTCTGATCTCGCTGTCTGGATAGCACCAACATCCTCGGCTCCTTCCTTGGCCATGCCGATGCTTCGTGAATAACCTGCTTGTCCGATCATCGAGGCGCCGTGTGCCGGTTTGCAAACGGCTGGTGTGTTCGCTCGGCGAGCGGACCATCACTTTCCTCGCGGGGCAAGCAGCCGATGTCAACGCATCCGCCCAGGCCGAAGCAGTATCGTACCGCGCGGGGTTCCGGCTGAACAGGCACCCCGTTGTTGCGGCCGGGCGATGCGGGTCAGGCCGTCTTGCTCACGGCCTCGGGCTTCCGGCTGAGGTTCATCAGCGGATGGCGGGTCGAGTATCTGCGGTCGGACAAGACCAACTGCTTGGCCTGCCGCGTCTCGACGTTGACCACCAGCGGTCCCTGGAGGTTTCCAGTGAGGATGCTGTCCACCTTGTTGACGATGGTAAACACCTGTGCCCCAGACGGATCGGTCAACCCGATCTGGGTGAGCTCCTCCAGTTTCACCGGAACCACGTAATCCGGAACGAACAGACGCGGATCACAGACGACGAACGCCAGCTCCGCCCGGTCGACGGCCTGAAGCCAGTAGAATCCGCTGTCCTCGGCCGTCTGAATCAGGGCGTACTCATGCTGATCCGGGAAGCCCAGGATTCCTTTCTCGAAACGGATCAGCCTTGTCTCATCCACCTCCAGCGGTCCAAAGCGCGACGTTTGGATCATCATCGCGACTCTCCTCATCTCGACCCATTCCAGGTGATTGGCGGTCCTTCTGCATGTCGTCGACCGGCCGGCGTCATCCGTAACGTCCGTACCACCGGTCTCAGCGACCACCTCCAGTTGCAGAAGGACGACCTGCGTCATCCTGAACGCGACCCGGCTTACCGCTGCCGGGCAATCACGGCTTCGGGCTGCTGGTGGGTCGGTCCGGCAGCCCGACGTGCTCCGCCCCGTCCTTGCTCTCGTTCCCCGCCGGCCTCATCCGCTCCCCCATCCGGCGCCGCCATCGCCGGCTCAGAGATAATCCATGAGCGACAACTGCATCAGCCTCGCACCGGTCATCAGGTTGGCCTGCAGGATCGTCTGAGCCTGCTGAAAGCGCGTAACCGCCTCGGTGTAATCAAGGTCCTTCACTTCGCTCAGCAGGGCTTGGGTTGCGACGACGGCATCCTCGGTGAGTTCCAGCCGGGTGCGCATTGCCTGCGACCGGGCGCCCACGCGTCCCTGGACGCGAGTGGCGTGATCGATGAATTCGCGAATCCGGGAACCGGCGCTTGTGATTCGCTGCTCGGCATCGGGCCCGCCCGACACGAGGGCCCGGTACAGCTCGATCAAGGCGCTGAACACGCTGTCGGGCTCGATCCCGTTCACGTCATCGCCGACGATTTCGTTCCCCGTCGTGCTCTTCTCCAGGCCCAGTCCGTCAATGGCCGGGGACAGATCGGCACGGCAGACGCTGAACGTCCCCCCGCCGCCGGTGTTATCCACCAGCCGGATTCCGTTTCCGGTCAGGGCAAGCGAAGCCGTGACCGCCCCGCCCGCCGCGGCGTTGATTCGGTCAAGGACGTCCTGAACGGTGAGACAGCCGTCGAGATCCACGGTGAAGCTGTTTCCATCCTTGGTATTAATCAGCAGGTCGTCGTGATCCGCTCGGAACTCCACGCCCCGACCGTTGTTCAACCGGCTCAACGGCGTGTCGGCGTACATCGAGCGAATGCCGAGGACCTCGGCGGTGCCCGAGCCGTCGCCGGCCTCGCCGATGCGCATCTCCAACCCGGAGACCAGATTGATGACGTCAAGACCCGTGCCAGCCTCATTAATCTGAGCCTTGACTTTGACGCCGGCGCTGCCGACGGCGTTGAGGATGTCCTGAATGGTGACAGCCGAGCTCAGGTCGACGGTTGCAGTGAGATTATCATTCGTGATGATGATTGATCCCAAAGCAGCCCCTGCTCCGCCGAACAGCGACGCGACGGTAGTCATGGGAACGAGTCTGGGTTGGAGGTCGGCCCCGACGAGGCTTCCGGCCGCGGTACCGACAAGGCCCAGGTCACGGCCCGTTACGCCGCCGCCGACATCCTGCACACTCACGTTTCCCGCGCCGACGTCGATCTGGAAGCCGTTGAGGCTCGGGTTGTACGAAGCATTGAAGTCCAAGCCCGGACCTACATTCAACCCAGCCCGTGCTGCGGCGTCGTTAATCATATCGATTACATTCTGGGCGGTGTCGGCGTTACTCAGATCCACGGTGAAGCTGACCGCCGGGACGTCCAGCGAGATGCGCAGCAGCCCGCTGGTGTCGATTCCCCTGCCCGTCGTGCCGCCCATGTCGACCAGTCGGGTGTCGCCGGTCAGGGACGGATCAAGGTCCACCCAACCGGTTACCTTGCCGCTGAGCGAGCCGAACAGTTCGTCGCCGGAAATGTTGAACGGGGCATCCAGGAAGCGATCGACATGCGCGGTCAGAGACTTGGTGTCGCCGCGGTAGACGACGCCTCCGTTTTCCTCGCTGAAGGGCACGGAATCGGTCTTCCGCCCACCGAAGAGGTACACATCGCCAAAGGTACGGTTGCCGACCATCACCAATTCCTGGATGATGCTCTTGACCACCTCGGCCATCGAGTCGCGCTGTTCCTGGCTGCTGAAGCTATTGACCATTTCCAGTGCGATGGAATGGGCGTCGGTAAGCAACCGACTGATCTCGCTGACGGCGTTGTCGGTGGCCGAAAGGAAGCCATCGGCGTACTTGATGTTGGCGAGGATCTGTTCCTGGCGATCGAGAATCTCGGTCATCCGGACCGCAGATCCCGCACCGACAGGGTCATCGCTTGGGGCGGTAATCCTGTTACCGGTTGCCAGTCGATTCTGCTCAAGAAAGATCTTCAGCGTGTTCTGGCGCAGAGAGTCCAGCAGCGAAAGCGTCTGCAGGTTGAAGCTCGTTCTCGTGATGTTGATCGCCGATATCGCCATACGTTCCGTCCGCCTTGTGCGATTCCGGTGGCCGCTTGGCGGGCAAGCGGCACCTTTTGCGCGTCTATCCTAGAATCCCCAGCATTTCCTCGATCAGCCGATCCACCACCGAGGTGAATCTCGCGGCCCCCTGGAACGATCGTTCCAGCTTAAGCAGCATGATGGTCTCTTCGTCGAGGCTGACGCCGCTGAGCGACTCCCGCTGCGTTGAGAGGGCCGTGGTCACCGCGTCGTGGGCTTCGACGTCGGCCTTGGCGGCAGCACCCTTGATGGCCACGTTATTGACAATCAGGTTATAGAATTCGACCAGGCTCTGATTGCCGATCGCCGCGACCGGTTCGTTGCCCAGGGCCGCAAGCCTGGCGGCGTTGGTTCCATCTCCTGAGGTGCGGTCGGTGGCGGCGGCCAGCCGGGCCGGGTTTTCGAGCAACATCTCATTGATGCCGATGTCCATAGCGTCCTTCCCGGAGAAGAACGTGTTTATCCCCAGGGCCGCCAGGACGTATGAGGTGTCTTCGGCAAAGGTCATCGTGTAGCCGTCGGCGGCGGCGAGCTCGAGCCGGTTGTCGGAGGTCACGGTCGCGGTGAGGTTTGCGACCGTCGCATTGATTTTCGCAGCCAGCGAATTCAGGGAGTCGTCGGTTCCGATTCCGTCCAGGTCAACGGTGATCAGGGTGGTTGTCGCGACGCCGGTCGAATCGGTCAGCGTGATCAGGAACGATCCGTTTCGAGGGATCAGGTCAAGGCCGATCCGGGCGTCGTTGAGAGCCAGGTTCGCGTCGTTGACGTCATAGGTGCCGGCAACGTCGGTAAACCATCCGCCGCTTGACAACCCCTGGCCGGAGGCGTGGACCTTGTTGACTTCCTGAATCAGGGCAGCCGCCAGGCTGTTGAGTTGTTCGACGTGTGGCAAAACCTGCTCGTCCCTGGCCTTCTGGAGGCCGGCGAGCCGCCCCCCCCACAAGGCCACATTGCCGTTGTTATCCGCAAAGCGGACGGTGGCGCGGATGATGCCGTCGGTGTTGTCCAGCGTGCACGTGAGACCTCGACTCATCCCGCCCTGAATGAGCAATTCGTTGCCGACATAGACGTTGACGCTGCCGTCGGGTTGCTCCCGCACCTGGACCTGGATGATTTCGGCGAGCTCGGCCAGATACTGGTCCCGCTGGTCCCTGAGGGCGTTGGCTCCGAACTGACCGCCCCCTTCCATGGCCACGATTCGCACATTCAGGTCCCGGATGTTCTCGACGAGCTTGGCGGCCCTCTCGGTGTCGCGCTGAATCTGGTTATTGAGTTCGTCCCTCAAGGCCAGGACATCGCCCCGCTGCTGCCGAAGGGCCGAGATCAGGGAGGTGGCGGCGCTCAGGACGATGTCCCGCTGCGCCAAGCTCTGCGGCTCGTTCTGGAGGGCGCTGAAGGAATTGAAAAACGCCTGAAGCAGCGTGGAGAGGTCGACCTCGCTGAGTTCGTTCATTGTGCTTTCGATGCGTCCGATGTTCTGCTGCTGCACCGTGACCATAGCCATCTGGCTGGTTGCGATGCGCAGCCGGTTCATGAGGGACTCATCGATGTTGCGTCGCAAGTCCGCAAGGGCGACGCCGCCACCGGGCATAAAGCCTTCGGGAATGGCGCCGCCGATCACCGGCTGAAGCACGGGCGTCTGGCGCGTATATGTGGAGCTGCCGGCGTTGGCGACGTTATTGCCCGTCACCTGCAGTGCGCTTTGATAAGCCAGAAGCGCCGTCTTGCCGATCTGTAATGCGCCGTTAATCAAGCCCATGATTCATCCCACCGCCTCGAACACGCTTGCCCGACCGGAGGTCTCGCGGCTTCCCGCCCTCGAGTACACGCCCGTCGTCGGCCCGCCTGAGGTCATTACCCCAATGATTTCTTCCATATGACGGAGCATTTCCGTGGTAATCATCCTGGTCGTGGCACTGAGCCGTTCGATCTGCTCGAGCCTTGCCCGCAACCCCGTGGTCGCGACGAGGATCCGGCTGCGTCGCGGCTCGGCAAAGCACTCCGCGAGTTCGGTCATTCTGATGTTCTGCGGTTTTCGGGAACTCATTCCGAGCTCTCGAAGAATGTTGCGGACGAGGTCGCGGCGAAGCCCCTCGCGTTCGGCCAGCCTGTTGGCAAGAGCCGTTTCGCGAACGGTGACGGATTGAATCGCATCGCCGTCCGCCCGGCGTATTGCCTCCAGTTTGCTGCGCATCAGCACCGTCAGCTCCTCGTGGATGCCCGCCATGTCGTTCAGGAGGCGAACGAGCTCTTTTGCCAGGTTGTCCGCTTTCACCTGCGTCACTGTCAACCTTCCTTTCCCCCGGCCAGACGGCTGCAAATCGCCTCGGTCAGGCTGTTACGCATGCGGCCGCCCGCACGACTCAGGAACTCCTGATCGAGTTGAGCCTGGAAGACCTTCTCCCCGCGTCCCCCGTGCCCGTATTTCCCCTCGATCCTGCTATTGCGTGCGATCCGCAGCATAGGACCATAGAACACCGTACCGACCACCTCGCCCACAGCCTTTCGCAATGCCGGGCGGCCTTTGTTGACCGCAGCCGTTGCTTGTGGCGGGCTCTGAAGGACGGAATTCACTCGTAAATCGCTCATTCGTTCGGCTCCTCGCGGTCCGGCCGGGTTTCATGTCCACCGGCTACTGCTCCTCAACGACCGTGGCGTACAACTTGCCCGTCTTCTTCAATTGATCGATGATCGCGATCTTGTCGGCGGCCGGCACCTGAAGCCGGTTCAGTGCGTCGAGCAAGTCCGCGAGCTTCGCGCCGCCCTTGTGCCCGGGGTCAAGACCGACAAACTCCTGCCTGACCACTCTCGGATTCTCAGGCGTCGGAGCAGGTTCGGGTACCAACGTCTCGACCGTCAGGCCTTTGTGCGAAATGACGGCCGGCGCGATTTCCACGTCGCCGGTCATGACGATGGTTCCGGTTCTCCGGTTGATCGTGACGCGGGCCTCGGCGAACTGCATGAAGAGATCGAGGATTTCCAGGCGTGCCAGAAACGCGGCCGGGTCGTTTCGTTCCGCTTCCGGAAGGCGAACCGCGACGGTTCGCGGATCGCAGGCCACGGCGATCTGGGCGGCGGGATCGTCGGCCGCACCGGCGCTGATCGCCACGTCCGCATTGATCGCCTGGGCAATGGTGTTGGCGACGCCCCATCCGGCGACACTCTCATCGATGACCAGCGTGACGTAGGGCTCATCGGGACGGAGCCAGGCCAGGCTCTGACCGGCATCACGATTTCGGGCGATTGCGAGTTCTCTTCCCAGGGCAACGTAGTTGTGGATCCAGTCCTGTTCGAGCGTGGCGCCCTGCACGATTTTCGCGACGGTCGGAAGGGCGGGATCTTCGACATGCAGCGGTCCGGACGCCAAGGCCATTGCCCCGCGCGTGTCCTGCGGATGGGGACCGACCAAGGGGGTAACCAGCAGGCGGCCGCCGAGCAGGCTCTTGGCCGCCCCGATGCTACTCACCTGCACGTCGATGCGCTCCCCTTCGCGGGCTCCGTCGCGCGGTAGAGAAGCCTCGACCAGAACAATGGCCACGTTTTTGACATTCTTCAGTTCCTGCAGAGTGACCACCGGATTGGCGAATCGCTCGTGGGCCTTGGCCAGGGCCTGCATCGCTGGCATGTAGCTACCGCCGTCGCCAGTGCCGTTCAGGCCGACCACCAGCCCGTAGCCTACCAAGCGGTTGACCCGCGAGCCCTGCAAATGCGTGATATCGCCGATCTTGACCGCCATGGCGGCGGGCACAGCCAGACCCACAATCAGGGCCGTTGCCAGAAGCCGGAATACGCGTTTCTCGCCCTTCATCACTGACTCTCTCGATCTCGCATCCACCCGCCGCATTCAGATTCTCCCGCCGGATTCTTCCGCCCGGTCAGAAGGGCTTTGCCCAGTCAAGCAGCCGGGGGATCCAACCTCTTTGAGTCGCGTCACGCATTGCGCCGCTGTTCTTTTCGACGAGAACCATTTCCGCGACCTGAGTGCTGAGAATGGTGTTCGCCGGGGTTACGTCTTCGCTGCGGCAGACGCCGGTCAGCGTCAGATCGATGATCTCGTCGTCGTGGGTTTCCTGTTGATGGGCCTCCAGCACGAGGTTGCCGTTGGGCTTCACGTCCACGACCGTGGCCTGGATCCGGGTCTCGAACTTGTCTTCTCGCCCGTTCTCGCCGTCATTCTCGTACTTGTTGTTGAATTTGAACTTGAAGCCGGGCTGACCGAATCGGAGGCTGTCCGTGCCGAGTTTGTGGTCCTCGTGGAAACGGAACCATTCGCTCAGCTTTCCGTTGATGTCCCACTTTCTCTCGGTGTCCATCTTGGCTTCCGACTCGTATGACTTTTTCTGCTTGACGATGATGGTGACCAGATCGTGAGGTCGGAACTTGCGGGGCTGCGTACGGGGAATGGCAATCAGCGAAACCGCCTCGATCGACCGCGTAGCCGGGCTGACGTCCTCCCTGAGAGGAGCCGCGACGAAGCCTCCGGGCGCAGGGCCCTGGGCCGAGGTTTCCGCCTGCAGGCGATGATCCGCCGGCGGGACCCGCCACAGGGACGAACTCTGCGAGGCCGCCTGGGAGGCCAACAAGCAAACTCCGAGAACGAACGGCGTCATTCGTGACATTACATCGCCCCTCTATCCGCCGGCGCGGTCGTGGTCGGTCGATCCTCACCTGTGACTTCAACCGTCTTGGCGCCGACGACGACCGCCGAGAACCGTCCTGCGGATCGCTCACCCATCTCATTGCGAACGTCAATCACGTCTCCAAATGCGCCGGAGCCCAGCGCTCTGGCGGTCCCCTTGATGCGCAGGTTTCCGCGGTCGATAAGAACGGTGACAAGATCATTGCGGTAGACAAGGGGCAGCGGTTCGAAATCCCTGGCTAGAAGCTTGTCCCCCTTGTTGATGAAGCGTCTGGCTCGTTGCCCGATGATCGCGGCCGGGCGGGCCAAACCGACATCCTCGACGCGATCGAAGATCTGCTCCTGCAAGGTGATGTCGGAGGCTGCAACCACGGCGCCTCTGTTGATCGGCCGGCCGGCAACGAGCACGGCCTTGCGCAGTGAGACCTTCGCGGAGACCTGCAGTGCCTGTTCCTGCCCGTCCGGATCGATGATGGTCACATCGAGCGGCACAAGACCGAGCAGCTCATTGCTTCGGGAGTCAACGCGAAACTCATATGTGGGTTTGGACAACTCCAACTGACGAGAAAGTGTTTTGGGGAACTGGATCACAGGCGTGCCGCCCAATTCAGCCAAGCGCTGTCGAATGAACCGATGCATCGCCCCGCCCAAGGTGTCCGGGCTGACCGCGGCTGCACCGGGGGTCGTCTCGGTCGTCGTTCGGTCCGGCACTTCCGGCACGGTTTTCGGGCCAGCGGAGCGATCGCCGGACCGCTTAGACGACGGACACGTCTGGTTCTCTCGACGAATCGGCCTGGTAACGGTACACCGACTGCTTCCGCGGAAGGTCCAGTGTGCGAGGTTCGCGCCGCGGTCGGCCAAGGCCTTCTGAACATCATCAATTGTCAGGGAGAGGGAATAACCCGGCTTCGGGGAAAGGATGATCGGGCAAGACGCGGCCAGGCCGACAAGGTCTCCGTGGATTTCAGCGATGTCGCCCAGGGTGACCTGGTCGTCGTTGACGATGGCCGTGTCGTGCAGCCGGGCGGTTATTTCCTGATTGGGGTGGGAACGCTCGGTCGTCGGCTGCGACGCGGGAGTCGTTCCCCGTGCCTGGGTCGGCAGAATCACTGCCAGGCCACAGGCCGCAGCGCATCGAATCAGCCACCGGCCCCGGCGATCACTTCGTCGCTTTGTGCCGCACCAGATTGTCCTTGCTGCATCCTGCATCGACGACCTCCGCGTCGCAAGGGTCTCCCGCGGGCAGCTCACTCCCTGTACCCGCTACCGACTGTCACCCATGCCTGGCTGTCACCTCGCTGCCGTTTCCGCTCCGTGGTCATCCGTCAGTGTCGTCACGACCGATATCCATTGTTGGTCGCCTTCGCCGCGGTGTTCGCGGCCGCCGTTCACGGCTACCGTCTCAGATTCGCCACCACTCGCAGCATCTCGTCGGCCCCCTGAATCGACTGCGAGTTCAGCTCGAAGCCCCGCTGCGTGAAAATCAGGTCCACCAGTTCGCGCACCGGCTCAACGTTGCTCAATTCGAGCATCCGGTTCTGCAGGCTGCCCATACCGTTCTCCATCGGGTTACCGGTGATGGGCGGGCCGGAGGCGTCGGTTTCGACGTACAGGTTCTGACCGATGCTCTTGAGTCCTTCGGGATTGATGAACCGGGCCAGCTCGATCTGCCCGATGTCGGTCCGGTCGGGGCCGGCGCCCTGAATGGCCGAGACGCGACCGGCGGCATCGATCTCGATCTCCCGGTCGTCCTCACCCAGTGTGATCCGAGGCTCCAACACCGAGCCGTCCGTGTTGCCGAGCACGAGTTGCCCGTTGGCGTTGCGGAAGAAATTGCCCGCCCTCGTGTATGCTCTGATTTCCTCGCCGTTGTAATACGTGGTGACCTGGAAAAAGCCCTCTCCCTGGATCATGACGTCAAGAGGCTTGTCCGTCTGCTCCGCGCTGCCCACGCGGAAATCAAGCTGCGTCCCTGACACAGCGGCGCCCAGTCCGACCAGGATTCCGTACGGGTTGGGCTCATCGTTGATGTCCTTGACGCCCGGCTCACGGAGGGTCTGGTACATCAGGTCTTCGAAGTTCGTGCGCGAGCGCTTGAAGCCGACGGTACCGACGTTGGCGAGGTTGTTGGCCACGACGTTGAGCTTCGTGTCCATCGCCTTCATCCCCGTCGCAGCGGCATACATCGCAGTGATACCCATGGGTTCAGCTCATCCTCGCAACATCTACTGAATCCGCCCGATATCATTCACGGCGCGGCTCAGCGTCGTGTCGGCCATGCTCACCAGATTGGCATTGATTTCGTATGCTCGAGACACCTCGATCATCGCCACCATGGCTTTGGTCGGATCGACGGTGGACGATTCCAATGAGTTTGTCCGCAGTCTGGGGGAAACGGCTTCAGCCCGCGTTCCGACGGCCTCGAACATGTTTGCGCCGACTTTGCAGAGCCGCGAACGGTCTGCGAAGTCGACAAGGCCGATCCTTGCGAAAGCCTCGTCGCCGGAACGAACGGTGCCATCTTCACCGATTCGGATCCGGCCTCGGGCGGTCTCGGGCACGGAAATCGTCTTGCCCCGATCGTCGAGCACCGGCCGGCCGCCGGCCGTCACCAGCAACCCTTCATTGTTGATACTGAAGCGTCCGTCTCGCGTATACCGCGTCTTGGCGCCGTCGCTGACCGCAAAAAACCCATTCCCCTCGATGGCCACATCCGTCTCTCTGCCGGTAACCTGGATCTCGCCTTGCCTGAAAGAAGTGACCGTCGGTGCGACGAGCGACCCGCCGGTCATCCGGTCGAGGATGCGATCACTCAGCCGACCGCTCAGGGCATCCTCGGCGGTTTCCACTTTCCGTTCGCGTACGATCGTCAGGTCGTGCTTGAAGCCGACGGTGTCGAGGTTGGCAAGGTTGTTGGCCAGCACCGCCTGCCGGTACTGGTTCACGATCATGCCTGCCGCGGATTGATAGATGCCGTATACCATCAACCAGTCCCTGTCAGTCCTCGACGATCTCTTTGCCCGCGTCGGACTCCTTCCGCCCTTCTTGCCTCGGTGCCCCCGGTTGTGCGTCCAGCTCCGCTTTTGCGGTTCGCGGCCTCAAATCGGTCTCAGTTGGGGGCACGACTTGAAGCCGCTCGGCCATGTGGACCGCGGCGGCCACGGCCGCTGTCTGGATGATTCGCGTGCCGAGGGTGGCCCAATCCGTGGGCCTGTTCCGGCACTCCGTTGCCTTACGCACCCATCGCACGCGGTTGATTCACCTCCCACAGCAAACCGGGCGGCGGCACCACGAACCGCCGTTGCGCGGGCAGACCCACGCACACCCTCCGCCTGTCAAAGGGCGTGCCACAGCACTGCGGCATACGAATTGCTCAGGGAGCGGAAATTCGACGGGACGGGATAAGTCATTATGCAAAGAAGAGTTATGAATGGTGTTAATCTGGATAAGTTTCCGACCAGGTGGTGAGGCCGGATCGGTTTAGGAAGCGCAACTTCTGCCGACAGCCCGCAAGTCTTGCCGCCGAGGGGGTCAAGTTCCGCCATCCACGGGCTCAGACCAGACCAGTTGTTCGCCGGTCTGCTCGGGCACGTACACGACTATTCCATTCGACGGCATAAAACTTCGTCAGTTATGTAATCTCCATCCGACGCCGCCCTCAAGTGGCAAAGGATCGGACGATTTCGCGGAACCGCTCGCCCCGCTGCTCGTAGTTCGTGAACATGTCGTAGCTGGTGCAAGCAGGAGACATCACCACGACGTCACCGGGTTCAGCCATCGCCTTGGCGACCGTCAGGGCTTCTTCGAAGCTGCGGGCCTTTTCCACGCGTGCCGAGGGCGTCGAGGCCGCGGCGAATCGGCCGGCCAAATCGAACAACTTGGGACCGGTCGCTCCGTAGCAAACCACCCCTTTGGCCTTCTGCACGATCTGGCGGCACATCTCATCAAATGACATGCCCTTGTCGCCACCGCCGATCATCATTACCACCGGTGCGGAGAAGGCGTTCAGGGCGATCAGGGCGGATTCCGGCGTAGTCGACTTGGAATCGTTGTAGTATTGCACGCCGTTGTATTCCCCGACCAGCTCCAACCGGTGCGGCAAACCGGTGAATTGTGACAGGCCGCGGGCGATCAGGTCGTCGGGTATTCCCACGGAACGGGACACGGCGACGGCGGCGGCGGCGTTGTCCTGGTTATGCCGACCCGGAACTCGCAGGGCTTTCCTGAACGCAGGATCGAACTCAAACCGTCGCAAGCGCGAGCCGGCACCGGCCTTTCGGACCTCTTCCGCCAGCGGCTCATCGGCGGCGCTGACGAACGCCAGGCCGTCCGGTTTCTGGAAACGAACAATGTTCATTTTGGCGGCTGTGTAGGCCTCCATGGTGACATGGCGATCCAGATGATTGGGCTTGATATTTGTAATGACGGCGTGGGAAGGACTCCACGGCACCATGGCGACGTCTTCGAGCTGAAAGCTCGACAGTTCGAGTACGACCAGGTCGTCGGCGGTCATTTGGTGCAGATCGTTCAGCAAGGAATGGCCGATGTTGCCGCCCATCCACACGGCCGGCACCCGACCCGCCTGGGCACAGGCCGAGGCGATCGAACCGACCATCGCCGTCGTGGTGCTCTTGCCTGCCGAACCGGTGACACCAATAATGCGCCTCGCCGGGCATCGTTCGACAAACAGGTTCATCTCGCTGCTGAGCGGGATTCCGCGTTCGACGGCCTTGCGGACATACTCCGATTGGGCCTTGTTGACCGCCGGGCTGACCACCAGCAGATCACAACGTTCGAGGTCTGAATCCAGATGTCCTCCCAGATGGTACGTCACCGGCAGATCGCTCAGTTGTTCGATACTGTGGCGAAGCGATTCGGCCGACTCCTTGTCGGTTACCGTCACCCGCGCCCCCTGGGCCACCAGCCAGCGGGTGACTCCGATCCCCCCGCCGAAGCGACCCAGGCCCATTACCACCACGCGACTGTCCGTGAGATCGATGCTTCTCATGGCGTGGAATTGTACTCGTTCCAAGGACGAGGAGAAACGCTCCAGCGGCAGTGTTGCCTGGCGATAATGCGAAGCATCCCGTTCAAGGTCATGCCGGGTCGGGCAGGGAGTTTTTGCTTTTGAAGCCGCATCAGGCAACAATGCCGGTCCAGGAGGTACCCATGAGCAGGAAGCTGCTGTCGCTTGTCGCCGCAGCGGCCGCGTTCCTTCTGGTTTCGACGAACGACACCACAGGATCTGAAGTACCCAGGACGCGGCCCAGTGTCGTCTTCCTTTTCGCCGATCAGTGGCGGGCCCAAGCCGTCGGCTATGCGGGGGATCCCAACGCGAAGACGCCTCACCTGGATCGCCTGGCGGCCGAGAGCGTGGTTCTCACGACCGCCGTCTCGACCTGCCCGGTGTGTTCGCCCTACCGAGCCACGCTGATGACCGGCCGTTACCCGGTCAACAACGGGGTCTTCCTCAACGACGTATGCCTCAGCCGAGACGCGGTTTCGCTCGCACAGGCCTTCGCCGGTGCCGGATACAAGACCGCCTACATCGGCAAGTGGCACCTCGACGGGCATGGGCGATCGAGCTTCATTCCTCCCGAGCGGCGACAGGGCTTCGAGTTCTGGCGGGCGTGCGAGTGCACTCACAACTATAACCACTCGCTGTTCTACGGGGACACCGACGAGAAGCAGTTCTGGAAAGGCTACGATGCTGACGCACAAACCGTCGAGGCCCAGGCCTACATCAAGGCTCACAAGAACGAGCCGTTCCTGCTGGTGCTCTCGTGGGGACCACCGCACAATCCGTACGACACCGCTCCTGAGCGATTCCGACGCATGTTCAGGCCCGAGGACATCAAGCTGCGCCCGAATGTCCCGCCCGAGGCACAAGATGCCGCCCGTCGAGATCTGGCGGGATACTACGCTCATTGCGCCGCGCTGGATGAGTGCGTGGGCCGGATTGTCGAGACTCTGCAGGAAAGCGGGATCGCGGACAACACCATTCTGGTGTTCACGTCCGACCACGGCGACATGCTCGGGTCACACGCTCAGATCCGCAAGCAGCGCCCCTGGGATGAATCCATTCTGGTTCCTTTCGTGGTAAGCTGGCCGAAGGTCCTGGGCCGGTCCGGCCGAAAGCTGGCGGCGCCCTTCAACAGCCCGGACATCATGCCGACGCTTCTGGGATTGGCGGGGATCGCGATTCCGGCAACAGTGGACGGTGAGGACCGCTCGGCATGGTTGCTGGGCAAGCAACCCGACATAGACCGTGCTGCTCTGATCAGTTGCGTCGCCCCATTTGGGGAGTGGATTCGTGGAAAAGGCGGGCGCGAATACCGTGGAATCCGCACGATGCGATACACCTATGTATGCTCGCTTAAAGGGCCGTGGTTGCTATACGACAATGAGGAAGACCCGTATCAACAGCGCAACCTCGTCGGGAAGCCCGAACTTGAGTCACTGCAGGCCAAGCTGGAGGGGTGGCTGAGAGCAGAACTCAGTCGATACAAGGACGAGTTCCTTCCAGGGGAGGAATACATAAAGCGGTGGGGTTACAAGACGGATGCGAAGGGTACGGTTCCCTACCAACCTTGAGTACGTCGCGGTCAGGGGCCAAACCCCCAACGTACAGGAACACGCCACCTTGATCGCGGCCATTCGCGGCGGCAAGCACGACAACGAAGCGAGAAACGTCGCCGAATCAACGCTCTCGAATATCATGGTCCGCCAGGCGGCCTACACCGGCAAGGAGGTTCTCTGGGATGAACTGATCAAGTCCGATCTCGAGCTGAAGAAGCCGGATTACGAGTTGACCCCGGAGAACATCCTGGCACACGTGCCGATTCCGGGCGGCGATGCCTTCCCGACCAAGAAAGCGAAGGGGTAACCGCCCGGCGACCAAGACGCCGCTCAACGGATGGCGGCCCTTCTGCCTCGCATCAGGGGGCGCAGGGCTACTGTGTGGCTGAGCGTCAACTGCTTCACAAGGCCGTTAGGGCCATCTCGGCGGCCTTTTTCTGCGGGGCGTCGGCGTCACCGGCCGCGATGGCAGCATAGACCTTTTTGGCGGCCTGCTTTGCACCCGACCTAGCCAGGTTCTCGGCGAATCGCACACGGGCGCTGAGTGCCCGGCGACGTGCGACCGGGCAGGAGCACCGGGCGGCGTTGGCAATGAACTCGTCGTTGGCCGGTTCGGGGAAGTTGGCCAGTGCTTCGACGGCGGCCAAGGCGACTTCCGGATCGCAATCGGCCGTTGCTTTCTGCAAGGCGGCCATCACATAAGCGTTCGGTCGAGCGGCCAGGGAAGACACGATACCCACTCGGAATTCCGCCCCAACGGCGGCGTCCAAGGCGTTGACGAGCGCCTTGTCGGACTCGTGTGACGAAATGCGGTCCAGCGTGCAGCGGGCATCCTCCCGGAGTTCGAGTTCGTCGAGCGCCTTGGCGATCGCCGGTACTTCCTTATCGCCGGCCATGCCCTGAAGCAGACGCAGGATCTTGATCCTCGTTGCCACGGGATGGGTGGGCGTTCGCGGCAGATCATTGCCCTTGTCGTCTTTCTTGGCCTCGGACAGGGCCCACAGTTGCTCGGTCAGTTCCGCCGCGAGTTGGGTCCGCTCGGCCTCGCTGCCCGGTGCATTGGCCTTGGCGACCATCAGTTCCACCTGTCGATATGCTTTGTATGCGGCCTCCTGCTCACCGCTGAATTGCACAATTAACTCCCTAATCGATGCCATCTTGTGACTCCTCCGCTTACGCGGTCACATCTATTCAAAGCCTGTTACATCCATCTTCCATCCTGGCACCGGCAATTGAACCGCCCAGGGCATCCCAGGGGGCCCTCTGCGGGCGGCCCGGTGGCACCCTGGTCACAGGTGCCACGGCGCGCGCATCGGCCGGCTGAGCATCCGGTTTGCGGCCTCGTCCGCGACGAACTGCTCGGTCGCGGGGTCCCAGTTGAGCGCCCGGCCGAGCCGCATCGAGATGTTGCCGATGTGGCAGATCGACACCGAACGATGCCCGATTTCCACGTCGCAGATGCAGCGCTGCCGGCTCCTGATACAGTCGAGCCAATTCCGGTGATGGTTGCTGCTGTTGTAGAGTTTGACGGCGGGCTCGACGTCCAGGATGTCCGGATCCGAGGCCTGAAGGCGATTGCCCCGAGCAACAAAGATCCACCCGTTTTCGCCGGTGAACTTCACGCCGTTGCCGAACTTCGTTCCGTCGTCGTAGGTCTGGTCATTGGTGTGGCACCAGAGCTCAACGCCGTTGGCGTACTTGTAGTGAACGTCGAAGGTCAAGGGAACGGTGTGCATACCGCTTTCAGCAAAGGTAGCGCGGGTTCCGTCGACCCAAACCGGCCCGGTGCCGTCCGTGCCGTTGGCCCACTGGGCGATATCGTTGTGATGAGCACCCCAGTCAGTCATGACACCACCACTGTAGTCGTAAAACCAGCGGAACTGGTAATGGACGCGGTTGGGCGAGTAGTCGACATATGGGGCCTGGCCGAGCCAGAAGTTCCAGTTGAGGCTGGGCGGAGGGGTGGTTACCGGTTGCCACTGCCCCTTGGGAACAGGATGGAGAACGGTGTCGATTCTCTTGAGCTTGCCAATCGCCCCGCTGCGGACCAGCTCACAGGCCTTTCGGAAGGCGTTGTCCGACCGCTGTTGGCTGCCCGTCTGAAAGACCACACCGTATCGGCGCACGGCGGCGACCAAGGCCTTTCCTTCGTTGACGGTCAGGGTCAACGGCTTCTCACAATAAATGTCCTTGCCCGCTTCAGCGGCCATGATCGCGGGGATGGTGTGCCAATGATCCGGCGTGGCGATCAGCACGGCATCGATGTCCTTGCGATCGATGAGGTGCCGAAAATCTTCGTAAGCAGCGACCCGCTTGCCGGTTTTTTCCATTACCATCCTGGCCGCGGCATCGCGGTGGTTGCGGTCGACGTCGCAGACCGCCGCAACCTCGAAGTTATCATTGGGCAGGAGACAACCCCGAATGTGGTGTCCCAACCCAAGTCCGCCCGTACCGATGACACCCACCACGACCCGTTCGCCGGGTGGCGTCCGGCTTTGTTGCTTGGGAGCCACAGCCGGTCTTTCCGACTTCGCGTTGCAGCCGGACATGGCTCCGGACAAGGCCGACAGAGCGGCCAACCCCGCAGCCGAGCATTTCAGCACATTGCGTCGTCCGATTCGTTCTTGTTTGTCCACGTGAAAGCCTCCTCGACCCTTGGGTCGTCAGTAGAATGAAAGCCGGGGACTAACAGCCTCCAAGGCGGACCGCCTTTTTGCGGGCCGCAACCCAAACGTTCTGCGATCAAGAAACATGCGCGCAAAATGCGCACCAATCCCGACGGAAGAGACTAATTGACCTCCAGGCCGTCCTTGTCCGGCAGCTTGGGGAACGGCGCGTGCGGCTCGGTTTGATACCAGTAGGCCACGGAGGCAATGTCGTCCTGTAAGGGCAGATATCGTCCGCCGGAGCGCCAGCCGAGGGCCTGCATGGTCACTTTCAGGTCGCTCTCGAAGCGGACGGGGTCCATGATGTGCCAGCGGTACAAGCCGAATCGCTGTTGGGACTCGTTGAGGCCGTCGGGCCGGATCACCTGAGGCATACCCGCATACGGGGTCGTGTACTCGCGGTATTCGGTCTTGCCGTCGGCGGTTTTGGCGTGGAATCCGTAGGAGCCACAGAAGTAGTCCTCCGTTCCGGTGCCGCAGATCGTCGGGAACTCCTTGTCGCCGTCCATGAAGAACTTGATTTCGCCTTCGCCCCACCAACCGACGTTGTTCGACTGCCAGGCCATGTAGGTCCCGACATAGTGGCCTTTGCCTTTGACACCATCGAGGATCACATGATCCTGCTTGTAGGGCAGCGGGTTATTGCGTCGAAACTGGGCGTGGAAGTAGCCTTCGTCCTCGGGCACTCTGGTCAGCGTGTAATTCACCTGGTAATAGACCGTTTCGTCCTTGTCACTCAGGTTTTCGAGGGTCAGCCTGGCCGACTGGCGAAACGGCATGACCCAATAGCAGTTGAACGCGCTGCCCGGATTGACGCAAACGGCCAACGAGCTGACCTGGGCGTACATGTTCCATCCGCAGGCGAAGAAATCGCCGACGGGCACCTCGACCGACGGCTCGGTTTCGCCGTCCCAGTAGATGCGAAGGATCAGAAACCGCCAATGTCCGGAGGGAGTCATCCAGATCTGCTGTATCGCCCCCGAACCCTTGATATCGGCCAACGTGAAAGTGGTGTTGGCCTTGATGCGCACGGAGGGCGATATTTTCCAGCCCTGGCCGAGTTCGCGGGCGGCGTTCTTGCCGGTCCCATCGGTGGCCATGCCGCCCTTGCCCTTCTCGCCGGTGAAGTTCTCAGGGGAAATTGAGCGGGTCTTGGCGTCCGACAATCGTGACAGATTGCCCAAGCTCAAGTGGAGGCCGTTGAATTTCTCCGCCTGCTGGGCGGACGCCTGGGCACACCAGAAGCCAACCGCGGCCAATGCAGCAGCCATGGTTCCAGAGATCCTTCCGAAAGCCCTCATATCCATCTCCTTTCTCTCGTTGATAAAGCGAACCAGTCATGGCCAGGCAACCTCGCCCCAAGCCAAGGGGCATGATACCGGATTAGAGCCGGTTTGACAGCCCACAGGCTAGGGTTGCACGACAAGCGCGTACTGGCGATCGCATTTGCCGCCCCGACCGTCCTCAAGATGGACCTTCAGGATGTGGTTTCCCACGACCATTGGGGTACCATTCAATTCACCTGTTGATGGATCGATCCTGAGCGATTCGATATCGGCCAGCGCGAATCTCGGCGTGTCGGCGCCATCGGTGATGATGCCTTTTCTCAATGACAAAGCGAAGCGGCCGGTGCGGAGTCGCGCGGGCAGCTTGAAGCGGTATTCGTGACCAACCCTGGCTGGGGGCAGATCGACCGGGAGCAACGCCGGGGAAGGAACTTTGACGACGGCCGTGGGAGCACTGCGGTTGCCCTGCATGTCGACCGCCACGACGCGATAAAACACCTCCGTCCGGGCCGACGCATCCCAGTGGCTATCCCGTGTCACCTCGACGAGGGTCTTGGGCCGTCGGACCACCCCGCCGTGAACACGTGCTTCCTCGTTCGAGCGCAACGGCGAGAAGCCGTGTTCGCTGCTGCCGTAGATTTCGTAATGATCCACGGGCGATCCCTCAGCCGGCGGCGACCAGCTAAGGGATGTGGCTCCTGTGGGCTGGTCGTATGTGACCTTCAGATCGCGTGGGACACCGGGCCCCGCCGCCACGAACGACCACGTCGGACTCCAATCGCCCCACATGCCGTCCGTACTTCGCCCGCGAACGCGCCAGTAGTATGTCGCACCGTGACGGAGGACATCCGGGGATACGAGTGCCGTAGCGGGATCAGGTGAGCCGATGAGTCGATGCGTATTCGGCATGACCGGCCAAGCCAGGTCGGGACGAGCGGAAACGTAGACCTCGTAACCGGCAATTCCCGCCTGCCCGGCCACCTCGGCGGGCCGCCATCGCAGGGTCTCGTTGAAGCCGAACTGCCCGCCGGGGGCCGGGTGCACCGGTGCCGGAGGCGGCCTCGGGACGGGCAGGTCAGGCAAATCCCGCCACCAGTAATCAACCACAACGGCCTTCGCCAAGGCGGGATTATCGCCTGGATCAGGATCGAATCGGCCCGAGAACCGGATGCGATTGCTGCCTGCGTGCAGACTGGGCAATGACGGTCGGTATGCCTGGAAATGGCCACGCAGCCTCAGATCACTCAAGCATGTCTGTCTGCCCTCAAGAGTAATCCGGAACCAGAGCTCGTGGGTGAACACCGGCTCATGAAAACGATCGTCATCGGGGAGTTCGACCTGCGGTTCGTGCATGCCCCTGCTCGTGGAACGCCAAGCGGGCCTGTAATCGCGGCCATCGAAGCTGTATTCGATCGTCGCGGTGCCGGCGTCGCCGGTTTCAAATCGTCCCTCCACCGCGGCCCGCGTCATCATGTACGGGCAGTACAGACGATAGACTACGGTCGCCGCCTTTGAGACGTCGAGGGGGACGACGGCCTCGTCGCCCTGTCGTTCAATGAAGTGAAGGTTCTCCGTCGTGTCCGCGCAGTATCGAACCTGCTCTTGCGAGAGCCGAGGGCGGAATTTCACGTAGCCTGAGCCATGTCGGTCTGCTCTGCTCGTCTGATCGCCTTTCTGCCACGGTGGTGCGTGCATCGTCCACTGCCAGGCGATGCTCTCTCCGGGACGAAGAATCATGCCCATGTCGCGCGGATCGAGCGCCGGCTTTTCCTCATGAAACCCGCAACCGGGGCCGAAGTAGGCGACGTAGCCCGCGCGGCCGGGGCCAGCGCCAGCCCGGTCGATCAGGTGGCGATCCTCCATGATCTCGTCCACGCCAGCTAACTCAGCATTGTTGAGCTTGAGGGCGAACCACCCCCCCGGCTGACCCTCCTCGTGCGGGATGTGAGCGTCAAGGAATCGTTCCTGGCCGTCGAAGAACTCCTTCTGAACCGCATGGCTGCAGTCGGCGAAACAGCCGCTGAAGGTTCGCAGGCCGGCGTGCTTGCCGATGACAGGCATCACGATGTGGTAGGTTCCGCAAGCCCCCGTGCCGCACGCGTTCATGAACCGGGTCATGCTGCGCGTGTCGCCCCAAAGGGGGCTGCCGTAGGTTGGGCCGTCGCTGAGATTACGGCGAATCCACTGCCAGAGGGCAAAAGCCTTTTCCTCATCGGTCATGCCTGGGCGCACGATCTGGCATACAATGTGATGAATGTCAAACCAGTCCGGTGCCCCATCGACCACAATGCGCGGGTTGATCACCGACCGATCGCCGCGGTTATTGATAATGAGCAGCCGAGTGGGATTGTGGGTTGAGCCGGGGTCGCTCTTCCAGCCCGGGCCCATACGGTGGTGGTCCGCCGTGCCTGCGACCGTGATGGTGAACTCAGCACTCTCGCTTGTGATCCACTCGACCCGGCGGCCATCGTCATGACAAGCACCAATCGTCAGCACATAACAGGCCGCTACGGCGACGCCGACTGTTCTCACGAATGGCAATCGCAGATCCATGGTCGGTCTTCTGTCCGCCTCAGCCTGCGCGAGTCTGCCTCGCGGGCAGCATTGCCTCTTGAAAGCCCCGCGTACGTCGCCGAGGCTACAGCGATGCGCCCGTTACCGCAACCCGCCGGCGGTTGACGCCGGGCGGGCGGATCGTTGTCGCCGTGGCAAGGGTGGGGGCGCGATGATCGGCGCGGCTGATCGGTCGAAGGCTCCCAGGGGCTTGCGCCCCTGGCTACATACCTGTGCCCCTTTGGGGCAGAAGTAGATACCGCCACCCGCCAAGGGGAGGAAACACAACACACCCGTGGCCCTTTGGGGCAATCCTTCTGACGATTCCCATTGTCAATGAGTCTGCAACGTGGGATAGATTCCGATCAGAGGGCGGTCCGGAAAGGATTCTGGACCGAGGGGATTTTCGACCGAGCGGTCCAGAAAGGATTCTGGACCAAGCGGGAGGGGTTCCGGACCGAACCTTCTGCCGTCCCTGCGGGGCTGATCTGTCCGGGTCATCTGTCCTGTCCCAAGGGCTTGCGCCCCTGGCTACATACCTGTGCCCCTTTGGGGCAGAAGCAGATATTGCAACCCGCCAAAGGGAGTAAACACCACATACATGGTGCCCCTTTGGGGCAATCTGTCTTGCTCTCGGTTCACCTTTGGGACAGAAATGGCCGACGAGGGTGACGGTCCTACTTCGCTCATTGCGGTGCGTCGCGGGTATAATAGCGTCGCTGCGATGGACTTGATGGCTATTGCTGAGGACGGCGATGTTTCGTTTGACCATGTGGGTTATGCTTATCGTCGGCGTTGTGCCGGGGGTATCGGTCCTCGCGGGCCCATCGGCTGAGGATCTGCTGCGTGTGGAGCAGTTGCAGAACACGCTGGCGGCCGTGGCCGAGGAGGTTCGGCCGAGCGTGGTTGCGATTCGGGCCCTGCGCCGATTTGCCGCCCCGCACGCTGATGCGAGCGTGACGACCTTGCCGTCGGGCAGGGGCCGCTCGGTGCACGGGGTGCTCGTGCCGTCGATCGGGAGCGGCGTCATCATCGACCGACAGGGGCTGATCCTGACCAATGAGCACGTCGTTCATGACGTCGATCCGGACAGGATCGAGTGCATTCTGTCGACCGGAGACCGCTACATCGTCCAGGGGATGACGACCGACCCGCGGAGCGACCTGGCAGTCCTGTCGATTGACGCCGAGAACCTCAAGCCAGCCGTGTGGGGTGACGTTGAGTCGTTGCAGCAGGGTCATTTCGTCATCGTCATGGGGAACCCGCTGGGCACGGCTTTCGACGGCGACGGTCGTGCGGCCATGTCATTCGGCATCGTGAGCGCGTTGGGTCAGGATCTCACTCAAAAGCTTGATCCCGATCGCTACTACGGCAACCTGATCCAAACGGACGCAAGGATCAATCCGGGCAACAGCGGCGGCCCTCTGGTCAATCTCAAGGGCGAGGTGGTCGGCATAACGACAGCGGTCTCCTCGCGTTCCGGCGGCAGCGACGGCGTGGGGTATGCCATTTCGCTCGGCAAGGACACTCGGGGGATCATCGATCAGTTGGTCGACGGTCAGGAGGTCCGATACGGGTACATTGGCGTTCATCTTCAGGATCGGAATCGTCCGCGAATAGGCGGTCGTGCGAGCGCGAGAATCGTCATCTCGTCGGTAGAGCCGGAATCACCCGCCCAGCGGGCCGGGCTCAGGGAGGGAGACGCGATTCTGCGTTTCGACAACAAGCCGGTTGCCAATGCGGACGAGCTGGTACGTCTTGTTGCGATGTCGGGAATCGGCAAGGCAGTGCCGCTTTCGATCGTGCGAGACGGCCAGTCGCTGGATTTGGATGTTGTGCCGGGGCTACGACCGGCGCCGGCCCGGGGCGTGAACATTGAACCGGATTTCACCTGGCGAGGGATGACGTTCTCGGTCGCGAACTCGGAGACACGAGCCCGCTTCGCCCTGCCGGAGTCGGCCACGGGCCCGGTGGTCTCGGTGGTTGTGGCCGGCAGCCCGGCCGATAAGGCAGGTTTTCGTCCGGGCGACGTCATCGCGGCTGTGAACGGCCAGCCGGTCGGCGGGTTCCGGCGTTTCCGGCGTTGGATTCAGGGCCTTGAAGGCAAGGTGAATCTCACCATCGAAGGCAAACCCCGGCGCGAGCTGGTCATGCCGTAAAGGCGTTTTGAGGCTGGTACACCACGATCCGCACTGCACCCGTCACAGGGATACCCAGCCTCGATAACCGTATCTGCCGGTCCGACGTCCACTTCCACCGCGAGCCATGCTGCGTCTCCCGACACGTGCAAGCGGGCATCCGTCGGCTTTCCATTTACCGTCAGAGGCAAAGCCTTCCCTGTTGGAGGGAACGGACCGAGCCGGATTGGCGCGCCCGGAACCCAATGCGTGGTATGCACCTTGATTCCACAGTACGCGTCGCTGCGACGGACGCTGTACGTGAGACTCGTCCAGGTTTCACGGCCGTCGGCGTCGCGGCAGCGAACGGGCCAATTGTTGACGCGGAGACCGGTCCAGTTCCACGGCAATCGCGGGAAGAGGGACAGTTGTCGCCCATCGGCGAGCAGGTCGTCGATACCCGCCAGAATCCGAAGCGGGTAGAGAAAGCCGGCGGCACAGACGAGATTCGTATCCTCGGGGCCGCCCGGTCCACCGCCGGCCCAGCGAGATAACTCGGCGAATTCGCTTCCTCGATCATCGAGTACATCCGTGTCGCGAGCGAGGCCCTCGAGAAGCGGCTGGAGGG
Source organism: Phycisphaerae bacterium (assembly GCA_035384605.1). NCBI lineage: Bacteria > Pseudomonadati > Planctomycetota > Phycisphaerae > Phycisphaerae bacterium. The sequence continues at coordinate 12,468 of DAOOIV010000028.1, read as the reverse complement.
AGTCGATACGGTCGCAGAGTGCAGCGACGGCGATGAGCGCGTCGGGACCGTCGTATGAATCCGCATATCGCGATACAACGCCGCGAGCTTTACGTTCCATGAGCGGAACGGCGAGTTGAAGGGTGCGGTCATAGACGTCGTAGAGTTCGCGGTCGGCCGGGGGCATCAGTCCATCGACCTCGATCGGCGCGCCGCCGGCCCAGAAGTATCCGGCCAAGGGCTGATCCTCGATTGTGCCGTCCACGCGAAGGCCGTAGGCCCATGTGCCTTTGGGCAGGACGAAGCCCGTGGGGCACTTGTGATCCTGCTGCAGGACCAGATGCTTCAATGTTGCGGACCGCAGGTTTGCGGCCAGCTCGCGCCACTGCCCGGCGGCCGTGGGGTCGCCGAGGCTTTCGGCGATTGCGGCTGCTTTTCGCAAGGCTGCGGCCGCTCCCAACGTGGTGGAGAGTGCGTAGCAGGGACCGTGTTCGCGGTTGCCGGCGTTTTCCCAGTTGGTGCCGCGGATGAGGCCGTAGGGGTTATCATTTGCCTTGGCGGCGACCTCGTCGGCATAGGCGGAGATGGTCTTCCATATCACCTCGGTGACGTGGGGGTCGAAGTCGCATCGGCGGATGATCTCGCAAAGTTGTGTGGCGAGAATGTTGCCGGCCGTGTTGTCGACACCGCCGGAGCGGTTCGAGGGATGTCCGTGCCAACCGTAGTGTGCCATGAACCGGCCGATTGCCACGGTTTCCTCATGGCGGCCCCAGCCGATCCATTCGCGGAGAGCGAAGGCGATATCCACCGGCCAGAACTGGCCGTACCAGTGGCCCTTGGGGATCGAGGCGTCGACGAAGCCGTTCGGTTCGTAGTGCAACTCGCGGAGCCAGAACCAGGTGTTGTCGGCCACGCGGGTCAGTCGCTCGGCGAGCTGGTCGCCTTCGAATACGAGCTGCAGGCGGGAGAGGTCGGTTGCACCAGGGCAGACGTCGATCATGGCGGCGAAGTCATACTGGCCGGTGGCATCGATGATCACGGTGTTCATCCCGGGGACGAGCAGGTCCGTCGCATCGAAATCGACGATCTCTTCGCCCTTGTTCTCGGATTTCCAGTCGATGATGCCGTCGTCGCCGACGTCAAGAGACGACGCTCCTCCGATGAGGCCATGCACGAGGTAGTAGCGATGGCCGCGAGCGGGCTTGTGCATGAACCGGAGTTTCCAGCGGCCGGAGGGGGTCGCGGCAGATTCCATCGCGACGCTGTGGTTTGATACAGGCAGCGGGACCAGATGTTGTGTAGAGCTGGACGGCCAAGACTGCTGGTTGGGCTTTTCGGCGAATTCGGCGGATGAAGCATCCCAGCTTCCGATCACCCAGGGAACCGACACAGCGTCTGCCTCGACACGGAGCAGCCGGCATATCGTTCGCGCCCGCAGTCCCATTTCGATTTCGTAGAGGCGCACGGACTGTTGACCACGGGGCTCGACGGTGACGCATGTTTCTTCGCCGCCAACGACCCTCCCTGGCACCTTCCACTCACATGCGACCGGGCGCTTGGGATCAGTTCCTCCGGCATTGAACGTCAGCTCGGACAGAGAATTGTGGACACGTACCCTAGCCGGTCCAGCAGCGGAGACGAAAATGTTGAGCGGTCCGGCCATCTGCCGGGTCGGGAAACGGTAGGTGACGCGGGCACCGGGTGGGATCTGGCGAGCTTTGCGGAAGAGCCTGATCTCGGGGGCCTCGACGACGACTGAATCGCCGGCATCGGCCAGAAAGGCATCCTGATCTCCGCAGAACTCACGCATTCGCAAGGGTTCCGGAACAGGCGGGCAATTGACGGCCGTCGGTCGGACCATTTCGGCGTCTGTCCTGAGCGGTTCAATCGCCACATCGTCGACCTGCCAGCGGGTGAGGAACTGGTTTTCGTTGGCGTAGTTGAAGCGGATCCATACGGTGACGGGGCCGAAGCGATCGATGCTGAACGGCTCGCTTTCGTATCGGCACCACTCGCCCCTTTCGCGGACACCGCGCAGGGCATCTCTTGCCATGGCCAGATCGTGGCTTGTCCAGCGGATGCCGGTACTGTCGTCGTTGGCGTAGGCGACCGGCGGTCCGATATTGACGCCCAACGAGAAGGACGCGGAAAAGAGGTGACCGTCGGCCGTGCGCAGCATTGCGCTGAGTCGGTAGCGGCCGGGAGACGCATTGACAGTCTGAAAGGCTGCCGCTTTGCCGAGGAGCTTGCCGTTGATTCCCTGGCCGTCGCCGTTGCTGTGAGCAAAGACCGGACAGGCCCATGCTCCGTCCGAGGGAAACGACAGGCAATGGTCGGATCGATAGCCGCGTCGGCCCTGCGCGGGTGCAACGTCATCAAACCGCCGGTCAAATGCCGGCGGGCCATAGCCATGGGGATCGAGGCCGGTCAGGATCGTCCAACCGGGAAGCGTGCCCTCAGGGCTTGCGATTTCGAAGCCCGGGTTGATCAGAACCGGCGTAGGCGCACATCCACATACGACCGCGAACAGAAAGACGGACAGCAGTATGGCGACATGCTTCCTGGAGGATCCGATGGCGTGGACTTCTCCTGTCATCAATTGCCAGTTCTCCATTCGCAATTCTCAACCCTCGGTTTCACATGAGCGCCCGTGGATCGACAGCGAGTGAGTCGGTTCGCCCGGCCCGGAGGAAGTAGCCAGCCAATGCGCCGACCATAGCCCCATTGTCGGTGCAGTATATCATGGGGGCCAGGTACAGGCTGATTTCTCTTTGGCTGCAGGCGGTTGAGAGAGCGGTGCGCAGTTGGCCATTGGCCGCGACCCCCCCGCCGACCATGACCGTGCGGACTCCTGTTTTCTCGACGGCGAGCATGGTTTTGGCGACCAGCACGTCGACCACGGCCTCCTGGAAGCTTGCGGCGATATCGGCGACGTCCTGCCGGCTCAATCGCTCGAGGCCGCCGGTGGTTCTGCCGGGGCCGTGGACGCGATACAGAACCGCGGTTTTCAGACCGCTGAAGCTGAAATCGAGCGAATCGCGGCCGAGCATGGTTCGGGGGAACTTGCAGGCCCGTGGGTTGCCCTCGCGGGCGATGCGTTCGATGATTGGGCCACCGGGGAAACCGAGGTTGAGCACTGTGGCCACCTTGTCGAAGGCCTCGCCGGATGCGTCATCGATGGTCGCCCCGAGCAACTCGATGTTCAGGGGGTCTCGGACGAGAAACAGGCTGCTGTGGCCGCCGCTGACGACGAGGGCTACGGCAGGCCAGGGTTCGGGGTTGTTGGGGGGCAGGTCGATGGCCGGGCTGCAAGCGTGGGCGTGCACGTGGTTGACGGCGACGAGAGGCTTGCTCCATGCCAAGGCGAGGGTCTTGGCGGCGGTGACGCCGATCAGCAGGCAGCCGACGAGGCCAGGCCGATTGGTCACCGCAATGGCGTCGATATCCTGCCGCGTGACGTGGGCGCGGGCCATGGCCTCCTGAATGACGCCGTCGAGGTTCTCGATGTGGGCTCGCGAGGCCAGCTCGGGGACGACGCCGCCGTATTTGGCATGGACATCGAACTGGGTGGCGACGACGTTGGACAAGACCTTGTGCGAGCCGATGACAACGGCGGCGCTGGTCTCGTCACAGGAGGTCTCAATGCCCAGGATGATCGGCGCGTTGTCAGATCCGTACATGCCGGTCAAGCTCCGTGAAGTCCGTCTCTGCTCAGACAGGCGCGCATTTTCGCCTGAATCCGGGGTCGAATCCAGCCCGGGGGACTTGCCTTGCTGCGGGGAGTGTGTGACAGTCTGGGCGGGCATGTCGACCGCTGCAGGTTTGGCGATCAACTCCCTTCAGGGGGGTTTCCCGCCAAAGGTCGGCAGATCTCGCCGAAGGCGGACGGGCTGATAGGCCGGTCGTTCTATGGCCGGTGGGCTGTCGCCCGCAACTCTTCGTCGTTTTCATATTGTCAGCCCGTTTCAACGGGCTAAGAAACGCACAACCAGGAAGGTAGGAATTACCCAACCATGAACCAGTCGTAAAACGGCCGGCCCATTTGCCGGTCGGGAAGAACTGCTGAAGCGGTCTGCTTCAAAAGTTTGCGTTCGCGCTAACCGCGTCAACCGCGAGGATGGCCTGCGTCACAGAGCCTTTTCCTGTTGGCGGTAGGCTTGCGCTGTCGTACACTCACGACCAATGCCTGACTGGAGGCCATCACACATGGAACTGCCCGAGCGGATCAAAACGGAACAAGAGTTGGAGGAAGTAATGACCCGGCCGTCGCCGGGACTGGTCGAAGACATGGTTCGCGTGGAGGGCGATCTGCTGTTGCTCGGTGTGGCCGGCAAGATGGGGCCGACGATGGCTCGGCTGGCCCGGCGGGCGTGGGATCAGGCGGGGCGGGAATCACGGATCATCGGCGTCGCCCGGTTCACCGATGCGGCCGTTCGCGACCGGCTCGAAGCCGACGGCATTGAGACGATTGCCGCCGATTTGCTGGATGAGGAAGCCCTGGCGTCGCTGCCGGACGTGCCGAATATCATCTATCTGGCGGCGCGCAAGTTCGGCTCGACGGGCAACGAGCCGCTGACCTGGGCGATGAACACCTATCTGCCGGCTCGGGTTGCGGTGAGGTTCCGTTGCTCGCGGATCGTCGCATTGTCGACGGGCAACGTTTACGCGTTCAGCCCGACGGACGGGCCGGGACCGGATGAGTCGACGCCGGTGGGCCCGGTGGGGGAATACGCCCAATCGTGCCTTGGCCGCGAACGGATGTTTCAGTACTTCAGCGAACAGAACGGCACGCCGGTCTCGCTGATTCGGCTGAACTACGCGATCGATCTGCGATACGGCGTTCTGATGGATGTGGCAACGAAGGTGTTCACGGGCCAGCCGATCGATCTGACCATGGGTCATGTGAACGTGATATGGCAGGGCGACGCGAACGCGGCGATCCTGCGGAGTCTGCGATATTGTGCCTGCCCGCCGTTTATCCTGAACGTTACCGGTCCTGAGACGATTTCGGTTCGGATGCTTGCCGCCGAGTTCGGGCGTCGGCTGGGCAAGGAGCCGGTCCTGACCGGAACCGAGGCCCCCACCGCCCTGCTCAGCAACGCGGCCAGGTATCACAAGATGATGGGCCCGCCGCAGGTGCCACTGGAGCGGATGATCGATTGGGTTGCCCACTGGGTCAGCATCGGCGGGCGCACGTTGAATAAGCCCACCAAGTTCCAGAGCCGGGACGGGAGGTTCTGAGGCAACGCGAGGTCAATCCGCTGTTGCGGACATACGCTCATCGCCGCCAATCTCGGCCATCATGGTTTTGGGGCTGAGGTCCCGGCCGGTGGCGTGGCGGACGAGTGCATCCCACCGCAGGCTTGCGCCGGGGCCGAAGACCTTCTCTTTCATGAAGTCGCCGATCGCCTTCCGGCCGCTGTAGAGCGGCGTCGGCGTGTTTGCCTTCAACACATCGCGGACGATGGTGTGGTGAAGCTGTGAGGCGAACATTTCTCCCATCATGTAACTGTGGTAATACACCGGACTGCTGATGATATGGATTTTGCTGGCGTAGTCAGGGGTATTGCGTCCTTCCGGCCGGTTCACAAGCTGGTATTTCTCGACGAGGTCCCACCAGAGCCGATTAAGGTCCTGGTCGGGGTCGGCATAGAGGGCTGCTTCGAACCGAACCATGACCTGCGACCAGCCGGCGAAAATGAGTACATGATCGCGGTGCATGCGGTCGGTCGTTTCGGCGATGGCCTTGGGGTCGTGCACCTTAAGGCCGACCGACTGCATCCAGGCGGGTTGGTCGGCAACCCGCTCGAAGAGCATGGCGACGGCTTCGGTGGTAAATGAATGCGCCGGAGTTCGCAGGACGTAGGGCACAGACCGCGGGATGTATTTATCATAAACGGCGTGGCCCAGTTCGTGGAGCATGGTGGACATCCACTGATGGTTGGGCACGACGTTGGCCATGATTCGAATGTCGCCGTCGCGGTCAACGTCCATGCACATCGCGTGGGGATACTTGCCGGGGCGTTCGTAGAGGTCGCTGCGGGCGATCACGTCATCGATGGGGAGGTCGATGCCAGCATAGAACTCCGTGGCCAGCTTCACGACGTCGGCGGATTGATAGATGGGATCAAGGTGGTCCGTATAAGTGGCCGGTGGCTCCTGAAAGAACGGGTCGTGGTAATGCCAGGGGCGTAGCTCGGCCACCGGGATGCCGTAATCAGCGGCAAGTCCGGCGTCGAGTCGGCTCTTGGCCTCGCGGAACGGCTCGCGGGTCAGCTCATGGAGTTCGTCGAAGAGCTTGAGGACCTCGGACTTGGTCATTTCGGCGAACTGAAGCTGCATTTCGTAGAAATCGGTGAACCCGAGCTTGCGGGCGGCCTGGTTGCGGAGCTTGACGAGTTCCTTGAGGTCTTTCTCGACGACCGAGCCGACGCCTTTGGCAGCCTCCCAGACGGCCCGGCGATAGGCGCTGTCGCGTGATTCGCGAAGAACCTTGCGGACCTCGCTGTCGGGCAGTTCGCGATCGTTGACCTTCGCGCGATAGACATTGAAGGCCTGCATGCAGGCACTTGCCTTTGCGGTGATGCGTCTGAGCAGTTCAGTATCGATCTGCTTGGCTGCGTATTCGAGGTACAGCAGCTCGATCTGGCGAGCGAGCAAGCTATCGGGCTTGGGTTGGACCTTGCCCAAATCCTCGCGCACCTGTTTGAGGCGAGCGAAGGCCGCAGGATCAGATAAGGCGGCGTCGAGCTTGTTCTGGGCTTCCTGGGCGGCCTTATAGTCCTCGTCTTTGCCGGAGGCTTGGGCATTCCAGTCGGCCAGGGCCGAGGCAATCTGAAGGGGACGGATGGACGCCTCGTATTCGGCGATGAAGCGTCTGGCTGCGTCGGCAGCCGGCGGCTCGGCGGCAGAGACATCGAGCGATGCAAAAGTGAGACAGACCAAGCCGAGCGATACACAGCAACAACAGAACGGACTCATCGGTATTCTCCTCGTCTTGAAGGACCCGGGGAACATGATACCGCATGCTCGGAGCTTATGCGATCATCAGGCGACGGCGGCGGACGTAGTCCCAGAGGACATAACGATCGAGGTCCCGGCCGCCAGTGAAGAACACACGGCCGCGGGTGGATTCGGCAAGCCGGTGGGCAAACTGCACGTCTTCGCTGGACTGTGCCCAGTTGGGCAGCAGAAAAATGTTGATCGTGATGCCCTCTTGGGCGCAGCGTCCGGCTTCCCGCAAGGTTGCCTCTTCGGTCAGCGGGTGAGGCGGATACAACAGGTACAGGAAGTTGCCGTCGTAGTGTGCCGTCGGCAGGCCGTCGGTCAGGAGGACGACCTGACGGTTGGGTGTGTCCTGGACGCTGAGGTATTGCCGGGCAAGCTGCAGAGCGTGCTGGATGTTGGTGAAATGCGGCGGAATGTCGAACTCGGTCAGCTCCGGTCGGCTCATGTCGGCTTTCAGGGCGACCGTTGGGTCGGTGACGGTCACCGGCTTGGGCATCAGGCCAGGCAGCTCGGAGATATGCCGCGGCTTGGCGAAGGTATACATCTCGATGAATTGCAGGAAGTCGCCGGGGTACTCGGTGCGGATCAGGCCATGGAGCGCCAGGCCCATGCGTTTGGCGTTGATGTACTGGCCGCCGTAGCGCATGGAACCGCTCATGTCGATCACAACGGCAGTGGCGCACTTGGGGTTGTTGCGCGTCCGGTGGATTTCGATGTCATCGGGTCCTATGCGTACCGGAACACCGGGACCTTGACGAATCATGGCGTTGATCATGGAGGCCGGGATATCCATGTGGGTCAGCGAGTCGCCGAACTCGTAGGTCTTGGTCTGTTGTATTTCAACGGGTCCTTCGCCAATGATCGGTCCGGTGTGCCGGCCGGAGCGGGCGGCCTTAAGGTCGCTGAAGATCTCCTGGAGCAGCCGAGATTGAAACAACCGCATGGCCTTGGGCGTCAGGCGGTAGCCGCCCTCGGTCTTTTCGAGGCCCTGACGTTCGGCCAGTTCGCGCAGGTAATCCTGGATGTACTGCTGCAGGGCGTTGAGACGCTCCATATCGCCGGGCTCGGCAAACTCAGCAAGAGCCTCCATATCGATCAGGCCGATTTGCCCGGTTTCCGCGGCCTTTCTGAGCTGTTCCAGGAGGCGGTCGATTGCCTCCAGTTCCTCCTTCACGGTCAGGGCGGCGGGAACGTCCATCGGCGTCCGGCCGGTGAACTCGTATTTCGCGGCCAGCTCGTCCACCTGGTACTTTTGCCCGAGCAGATCCATCAATGTCAGCAGCCGGGCGGCGATGTCGGGACGCTTCCGCTCGATCCGGTACCAAAGCCGCTCGAGGTCATAGAGTTGCTCGCCACGAACGGCGGCGTAGTACGTGCCGGTCAGGGGCTTGGGCATGCGGACGCGGCGGTACTCCTTCTGCCAACGGTCGCGAACCTCCTGCTGAACGGTTTCGGTCTCGTAGGTAGCAAGGATCTTGCGTTTCCGCTCGAGGAGCATGGCGATCAGCGACTCAAGGCTTGGCCCCAGCGAGGCGATCTGCCGGGGGTCAATGTGGATGGCACGGGCCAGCTCTTCTTCCGTCAGCTCGCGCATGCTGCCGTAGACCAACATGTGTTGAAACGCCGGGGAAACGACGTCCGGCGGGGGCGATGTCGGGCTGGGGAAGCTCTTCGGGTTGAACTTCTGGTAGGTGTGGATCACTCCACCGAGAGGCTGCCGATCATTCGAGCGGGCTATGCGATCAGAGCTCATAAGTGATCCTGCCATGATGCTGGCTGCGCGAAATCCGGTCCTTGGCGTACAGTCCGGCCAGCACGAATTCGACGCAAGAGGCGCGTACGGCATCGTTCTCGGCCGGATTGACCTCGAACGCTTTTTCCCAAATCTTCGGGATCCGCTTCACCCGCTCGGCATATTGTGAGGAGGGCAGCATGTCACCGACTTCGATCTTCACGCCCTTGCTGAAGACGTCGGTTATCTCCTCCAGGCCATGCCTATCGACGTACTCATCGAACACGATACGAACGGCCTCGGCCAGGATCGCATCCAGCACCTGGCGTTCGGACATCTGGTGCGAGCCCATCATATCCAGCTCCAGCTTGCCCAGCGACGAGGCCTGCAGGTGCGCCAGATCCGAAATGCGGGGGACGGCCGGACGTTCACCAAGGCGCACGGCCCGATGCCGGGCACTGGCGACCATGGTGCGGTAGTTGGCGATACTGAAGCGAGCGCTCACGCCCGACTGCTGGTCGACATACTTCGATCGCCGGGCACAGATGCTCATCTGCTCGATGATTTCCTTCATGAACACCGGCACCCGTACCGGAAACTCGCCATCTAGGCAGATACCAGCTTCCTGTTCCATGATCTGGATACCGACCTCGCGGCGTCGCGGGTAGTGCGTGTGAATGACCGTGCCGATCCGGTCCTTGAGCTGCGGGATCACCTTCCCGCTGCGGTTGTATGTGGCCGGGTTTGCCGAGAACAGGATCAGCACGTCGATATCGAATTGGACGGGGAAGCCGCGGATCTGGACGTCGCGTTCTTCGAGAATGTTGAACAATCCGACCTGAACGAGCTCGTCAAGCTCGGGCAGCTCGTTCATGGCGAAGATCCCGCGGTGCATGCGGGGGATGAGGCCGAAGTGCAGGGCCTCCTCGGCGGAGAGGCTGGTTCCCGCGGCGAGCCTGGCGGGGTCAATTTCGCCGATGATGTCGGCGAATTTCGTGCCCGGGCTGAGCCGCTCGGCATAGCGTTGCCGTCTGGGCCACCAGGCGATCGGCACATCCTTCTCGGCGTGCTCGGTCAGAAAGCGTTTGCCAGCCGCGGTGATCGGCTTATAAGGGTTCTCGTGCACCGGACAGTCGGGGATGTCCAGGTATGGAATCTCGGGGTCGAGGAAGCGCACCAAGAGGCGCATGAGCCGGCTCTTGGCCTGGCCTTTCTCGCCAAGGAACAGCATATCGTGCTGAGCAAGCAGGCCGATATTGAGTTCGGGGATGACGGTGTCCTCATATCCTATGATGCCGGGAAAGAGCTCCTCGCCGCTTTGCAGCATTCGCAGGAAGTTGTCATGCATCTCGCGTTTGACGGTCTTGGGTTGCCAGCCGCTCTCGCGGAGCTGCCTCAATGTGGTTGGTTTGCCGGACATGTGCTTCGGCCCCCTTTGTCGGCCCGAATCCTTGTACAGAGACGCCGGATCAAGGCTCCGTCCGGAATCGGCATGCCTGCCATGGTCGCCGGTCGTCATCAACATAATAATAGGACGTTCGGGGGAGGCCGGCCAAGCATGGGGCATTTAGAGAGATCGAACGACAGCCGTCGGACAGGAAGCGGCAGAGCGGCAGACCGAGGGTCAGGGTGTTGGACACCTCAGGAAGCCTCAACTACCGTGGGCGTTGTCCGACTGCAGTGGTTTACCCCCGGCGGCATGCAGGATGGCAGCAAGGGCAATGGCCGCAGTCTCGATGCGCAGGGTGTTGGGGCCCAGTGAGACGGCGCGGCAGCCTTTGGCGAGGCATGCGGACCGCTCAGAGTCGGTCCACCCGCCTTCAGGACCGATGAAGGCCAGCACAGACCGGGCGTCGGCGACCGTGGTGGCCCATGTCGATGAGATTTCCGCATCCGGAACCGCAATGAGCAGTCGGTCGAAGTCGGCAGCCTGAGCCAAGGCTTCATTAAGCTGCCGCGGCGGGCTCAGTTCAGGAATCCAAGCCTGCCCCGACTGTTTGGCTGCTTCGATGGCCGTTCGGCGCCACTTGTTCAGCTTGTGAGCGGAGACTTGGGATACGCTGCGGGTAGTCTGAATAGGCCACAGGGCGGCGATGCCGAGCTCCGTACACTTTTCCACCAGAAAGTCCTGCCTGGGGCCTTTGGGCATCGCGACGGCCAGCGTCACGACAGGCCGAAGCCGTGGTCGGGTCCAAGTCCGGAGGACCCGCACATGTACGCCCGAGCGAGACACGGTGGCGATCTGACCACCGGCCTCTGTTCCGTGGCCATCGAAAAGCACCACCGGGTCGCCGGGTCGGAGGCGGCGAGAGTGGCTTGCATGGCGGCTTTCCTGCTCGGTAAGCACCACGTCCGTGTTGCTGAGATCGGCAACGTGAAACCTTGCCTCGGGCATGCAGGTATTATCGGGGCCCCGTTGAAGGGTGACAATGAAGCCGTCCAACACCATGACCGATGAGTAGTGAGGCCTTGATCAGAGCGGGATTTGGTTGGCTTGGAGCAGACGCTGAGCATGTCAGATAACAAGCAGGAAAATGATGCAGGCCTTGTTTCCGCGGCTGAAATGAGCCCCGAGGAAATTGAAGCCGCGTTGGCGGCGGCTGTCGCCGAGGTGAGCGACCAGAGCGACGCCGCAGGCCAGGCCGACAGTTCCCTTCCGGGCGAAGCAAGGCTTTCCGCCGAACAAGCCGACCAGCCGACGGACCAGACGCCTACAGAACACACTGACCCTGTTGAAGCCCCCGCCGGCGAAGGTTCCACGATTCCCGATCAAGCATCAGTCCTGGCTTCAAACGATGCGAGCACACCTCCGGCCGAAACCGAGGCTGCGCTCGACCGGATCGACTCGGACCTGGCCGAACTGGAAACACTGTTGGCCGAGATGTCCTCGGACGGCACAAGCATTCCGGCCAGCATCACACAGCCTGCTTCTCCTCCGCCCGAACCGGGAGAACCGCAAGAGACCATCATTGAACCGAACAAAGTCGCCGAGCCGCAGCCGACCGACAAAACCGACGCAGCACCCGCGGGGAAAACCGAGGAGAATGTTCCGCGCGGGGAGTCCGTGAAGGATGCCGCAGGTGACATCGACGCCATGTTACTGGACGGCGGGGACGGCTCGGCTTCCGAGGTCTCCGAGGCGACCGAAACCGTTCCCAAGGCCGGGGGCAACCTTGTGGCAGAGGTGGCCGAGGAGGCCGTTGAGGTTCCGACTGAATCAGTGCAAGGCGGCGCGATTCGCTCTTTCGGGCAAGTCGCCGCCAAGGTTCTGCTGAACGTACTCATTATCCTGGACAAGCCGGTCGCCGGACTGGGTCCATCGTGCAGGACCGTTGTGGGGCTGGCGGCCGTCGCCACTTTCCTGATGGCCGTGGCCACCTGGGTGATCGGCGCTGTCAAGTAGCCGGGCACGAAGATGGTCTGGCGGGGCCGATGAGACAGAAGCGGCGGCACTTCTGGCGGCTGACCCGGTTGTCGCGAACGCAAGCCAGACCGCTTCAGCGGTCTCCGGTCGTTTTACGACCGGTTCACGGTCGGCCAATTCCCCCTTCACGGTGTTACCCCATCAAGCCCGTTTTAACAGGCCTGTCCTTGTCAGTTAAGCCCATTGAAACGGGCTGAGACCACAGAAAGGAAGAAGAACCGCGGGCGACCACCGACCGGCCGTATGAGGGCCGGCCTATCAGCCCGCCTTTAGCCCAAGTTGAACACCAAAGGGCGATTCTAGTTTTTTTTCGGGGTGTTGGACC
>DAOOIV010000027.1 GCA_035384605.1 Phycisphaerae bacterium | reverse complement strand
CCCGGCTTCCCTTGAAGGCGGTGGTATTCACGTTGGCGATGTTGTTGCCGACGGTGTCGATCCGATACTGGTTGGCATTCAGGCCCGAAAGGCCGGTATACATTGCACTGGTCAATCCCATTGCCCGTCTCCTTTTCTTCTGATCCGGCTCGGCTCTTGCGGCCGAGACAGCCTGTCATGTCGATTACTTGCATCGGCCGTTGCCGTTCGCACAATCGGCCGGACGAAACCCTTGAATCATGCCGCAGCCTCTGATTTTTCTTCCTGCGAGGCCGACTCCGAATCCTCCTCCGTTTCCAGATCCGATCGCGGCTCCGTGACCTCGGTCAAGCTGGTGATGGGCAATCTCAATCCGTTGTCGAGCCGCAGCAGTATCTCGCCTCTGCTGGTGAACTCGATGCCGGTCACAAGACCTTTGAGTTCATACTCGTTTCCGTTCGAATCGGTGACGATGCCCTTGATCTGCTTGCCGATCAGTCCGGAAGCAGAGGCGACTCTCTGCTGATCGGTAAGTTGTTCGAGCCGCTCGGTGAGGCGGGTGTTCATCTCCAGTTCCCGGATGGTGGCCATCTGGGAGATCATTTCCTGGTTGGTCATGGGCTCGAAGGGATCCTGAAGCTGAAGCTGTTTAATCAGGATCTTCATGAAATCCTGGCCGCTGATGCCGGACACATCCCGCTGGGTTGTCGTCTGCGCGGTCGAACCGTCCGTGTACCGTGTTGCTGTTATCTGCATCTTGTTGTCCTCTCAGCCGTCCCGGCGCAGCCGGGACAGGCGGATGGATCCGCCCCGTCCTCCGACGGGGCGGATCTGCACGCGCCTTGTCACACAACCAGGTCGACGCCCGTCTCCGCCAGACGATCGACCCGATCCTGCTCCTCCCCGGATGAAGCGTTCTCCTGGGAGAACGCGAAAGCTTCGTTCGACCATTCTGATTCCGAAGGAGTCTGACTTCCGCCGCCTTCGTGCCCCTGCCATGCGGGCTCATGGGAAGACTGGCCATCCGAGTGTTCCTGTTGCTGGAACGGCCGGTCCTGATGGGCTTCACCAGGATTGGCCTGGGGAACCCGCAGTTCGACCTGGATCTGGTTGAGTTTGAAGCCGTGTTGCTCGAGGGAACTCCGCAGCTCGTTGATGCGGCTCTGGAGGGCATCTCGTCCCAAGAGGGAGTCGGCCTGCAGTCGCAGTGTCAGTTCATCGCCGTGCGTGCGGACGTCGACCCTGAGCCGGCCGAGTTCCGGGGGCTCGAGCTTGAGGACCATAGACGAATGCCTCGCGCCGATATTCGCCCGGACGACGTCGGCGAGCTCGGTCATTGCCCGGGCCTCCTTCAGACTGATGCCCTGGCCGCCCAAATCGCGCCCGAACGAGGCGGGGGCAGGTTGAAGATCAGGCGAGACGATCCGTCCGCGTACACGTCCGGCAAGTTCCAGCAGACCCCTGAACTCGTCATTGGTGTCGGTTTGATGGGCGGAACCGTCCGCGTTCCTGGCCGCATCGCCGGAAGACGCTTGTGAGGCCGCATCATGTTCCGGTGAGCGGTTTTCGTCCTGCCCGAGCAACTGCTTGTTTGTGGAGCTACCGTTTTCCAAGCTGCCGAGCAGCGGCGGTTTCGTCATCGGGTTGGGAGGCGTCTCGCCGGTCGGCCGGGCCGCGACCGTTGGTTCTGAACAACTGGCAGGCTGTTTATTCATCGCCCTGCGATCCCGGGTCTCGATCGCCTGTTCCAGATGGGCGGCGACGCCTCGAAGGAACTGCCAGACGGAGATTGACAGTTCCTGTGCCGGTTGGACGTTCGCGCCGGAAGCAGGCTGCGGAGCCTGCTCGCCGGAAGAGGTTCCGGTTGTCTCGCGGGTTGCCGAGACTTCAGTCGCCTGCGGAGGAGCCCACCCGCCAGGGGCGGCGTCGCCCGCCTGAGCCGTCGCCGGGATATCCGGGATGACTGCCGCAACCGGATCGGCAACCGCCCAGATTACAAGCTGGGGCGAGGTTTGCGTCGTCGGCGAGTCGTCTACCCGGTTCTCTGCCGGGGCGGTGTCCATCGGGAACTCGGTTGCCCCGGGTGTTGGTTTCCACAGCAGGTTTTGCGCAGCTTTTGTCTGCTCCGAGCTCTTTTGGGAGGGCGCCGGCTTCAGCTCAGGCGGGACTTGCGGGACCGGATCGGCGGCGCTCGGCTCCGTTGCGTGTTCGACAACGAGGGGTTCGTTTGCCCGAGGGGATTCCTCGGCAGGGGCGGGTTGCGGAGACTCAGCCTGAGCGGGCTCGATCGGCGTTCCCTTCACCGGCGATTCGGGTTTTGCGGTCTGCTGGTTCTTCTTGGGTTCCTGAGGTCCTTCCGCGCCCTTGCTTTTCGACCGGCCGGAGGTCACGGCCTGGGGATCGCGCGTAGCTGCCGCTTTGTCTTTGTCGGCGGCGCGATGCTGTTGCTCGCGCACGGTCCGGTCGACGCGCGAGCCGACCGAGCGGCGGGCCGAATCGAAGACAACCGCAAACACGTCATCGAGCTGCTCGGGCTTATCGCGGACGGTCTGCGCTGAGTGTGCAACAGTCCGGACTTCCGCCCATTCCACGGTGGGCATGTCATCCTCCGTCGGATGCGGGCTTGCCGGAATCATCCCCACCGGCCGCCGTTGAGCTTCCATATTTGCCAATCTGGTTCAGGATCCTCCCGATCCAGGCCTTATCCTCTTCCGTCTTACAGGCGTTGATAATTCCTTTGACGCGGTTCTCATCCATTTTCATCAGAAGCTGAACCGCGTCGGGTTCCTTGATCTGATTCTTGAGCAACTGCAGCGCGAGTTTAGGTTCCGTCTTGGACAAGAGGTTGAGCTGGCGATCGAATCCCGCCTGCTCGCCCTCCTTCTCGAAGACCTGTTTCTGCTGCTTCAGTTCGTTTTCTTTGCGCTCGAGCTTCTCGAGCAGTTGACGGGTCTCGAGTTGGATGCGCTTGTCGAGCAGATCCCGGTCCCGCAGATCGCGTGCCCGGCGTCTCTCCTGAAGGGCGAGGAGTTCCTTGGTCTGCTGCTGCCGGGCGATCTCGTCGCCGGAGGCTTGGGGGCTCTCATCACGCGGCGTCGGCGTGCCGGCGGCAGCGGCCGGCTGCGACGCAGGGAATTCGCCTCTCAGTACGACGGCGATCTGCCTGGCTCGCTCGGCGTCGAGGCGCCCGCTGGCGAACAGGTAGCCGACGAAACCCGCCACGGCGAAGAGGTTGATCAGCGCCAGCAAGGCCAGAAGATGGTAGAAACGCTTCAACATGGTTCAGATCGATCCTCGTTGAGGCTACGTGCGGACGGCGGCGGTCAGGTCCGCAGCAGTTCGGCATCGGCGTCGCGGCCGAACACGTATCGAACGGCGGCCAACTCGTCGCCTTCCTTCACTTCGAGAACACCTTGCTCGCGGAGGTGCCGTTGCCATTGACGCTCCTTCAGTTTTTCCAGAATCTTCCTCTGCTTGACCGCCTCGGCCAGAACCACGCGTTCCTGTGCCAGCCGGGCCTCCAGGAAGCGCAAGCGGGCGTCGGCTTCCAAGACGCCCTTATGAAGGTGGCTCAGCCAATGGCGGTGCCTCATGACCTGTTGAATATCGATTGCCCCGCCGGTCTGGCTGTGGCGGATGGCGTCGACCTCGTCCTCGATCTGTCGTTGGAGGACCAGACGATGGTCTCGCGTCTGGCGGATCTGGCGTAACCGTTCGGCCACGATGCGTTTCTGCTCATCCTCGCGCTGGCGGCGGATCTTGAGCATGGTCGCGAACCGGAATTTGAATCGTCTGGGCATGTTCTACTCTCTTGCGTTATGCCGCCGTGACCGTTCGGGCACGGCCGCCCTCCCTTGACAGTCTGCGGGTGGTTTCCTCGATCTGCTGAGCCAAGGCGAGCAACTGCTGGCGTGCCTCGGCGAAACTGACCCGCTGGGCCACCCCCTGCTGCAAGAAAGCCAGGACGGCGGGACGGGTCTGGATCACGGCGTCGTATTCGGCGTTCGCGCCGGCGGCGTATGCCCCGATATTCACCAGGTCCTCGATCTCGTTCCAGATCGCGACGGCCTTCATGACGGTTCTGGCCGCGGCCAGATGCTGCGGATCGACGATGGAACTCATCACTCTGCTGATGCTCTCGGAGACGCTGACGGCGGGGTAATGGGACTTGTTGGCCAATGCCCGCGAGAGCCAGACATGGCCGTCGAGAATGCCCCGGACGGCGTCGCCGACCGGATCATTGATGTCATCCGCCTCGACCAGGACGGTATAGAAGCCGGTAATGCTGCCGTTCTCCGTCTGGCCGGCGCGCTCGAGCAACTGCGGGAGCAGCGCGAACGCGCTGGGTGTATATCCCTTGGTCGCGGGCGGTTCTCCGGCGGCCAGGCCGATCTGTCGCTGAGCCATGGCGATGCGGGTGATTGAATCCATGAGCAAGAGTACGTTCTTGCCGCGATCGCGGAAGTACTCGGCAACCGCCGTGGCGACGAATCCCGCGCGTACGCGCAGGACGGGCGACTCGTCGGAGGTGCTGAGTACCAGTACGGTTTTGCGGCGTCCTTCCGGCCCGAGGTCATTCTGCAGGAACTCATTGACCTCGCGGCCGCGTTCTCCGATGAGCGCCAGGACGGTCACATCGGCATCGGTGTAACGGGCGATCATGCCCAACAATACGCTCTTGCCGACGCCGGTTCCGGAGAAGAGTCCAAGACGTTGCCCCCGACCGGCGGTCAAGAGGGCGTCGATTGAGCGGATGCCGGTGGACAACGGATGGGAGATCCGAGGGCGCTCGAGGGCGCGGGGAGCGGGGCGATAGACCGGGTAACAGGTATCGCAATAGAGCGGCGGGCCGTTGTCGATGACACGGCCCAGGCCGTCCATCACGCGTCCGATCATCTCGTCGCAGAGGGGGACTTTCGCCTCGCCGGGCCAGGCGGTCACGTTGTCGCCTCTGGCCACGCCGAGCGTGTCCTGCAGGGGCATGACGATGGTGTGGTCGTTTCTGAAGCCGACGACCTGGGCCTCGATGCGGGTACCGTTCTGCCGTTCGATCGTGCACATCGCTCCGATCGGCGCGGGGAGGCCCGAGACCGTGATGGTCAGACCGGTGACGTCCACGACCCGCCCGACGAGGGACGGAGTGACCATGGAGTCGACCATCTCGATCTCTTTTGCGAACGCGTTCATGCGTTTTCCGGACCCTCCCGGGTCATATTTTCCGCGGCATGCTGAATCGACGGTGTTCCGCGGACCCCCAGTTCCGCGGCGATGCGGTCAAGCTGCGTCTCGATGCGGGCATCGACCGCGCCGCTGCCCCATTGAACCCAGCAACCGCCGGGCGAGATTTCGGGGGCTTCAACGATTTTCACGAGCTTGCAGGAGGCCTGCCGATCGGCCAGGGACTCCGCGAACACACGAACCGCCTGGGCATCGGCCGGGTTGATCTTGATGGTCACGTCGGACCGTTCTCCGGCGAGACGAATGGCCTCCTCGAGGTTCTCGACCACCACGCGGCGATCGTTTTCGCTGACGTGGCGAACGATCCGGCGCGCGACGGCCATGGCCAGATCGACGAGATCCTGGCGGGCGGCGGCCTGCCAGGCGGCCCGGCGTTCCTCGATATCCGCGATGATCTTCTCGCAAGAGGACAGGAGGCTCTTGTGGGTCGCGGCGAACTGGGCTTTGGCTTCAGCAAAGGCTTGGGCATGGCCTTTTTCTCGCCCCTCTTCGAGGCCTTTCGCGAAGCCGGCCTGATAACCGGCCTCGTAACCCGCCCGGCGGATGGCGTCCTCCTGGGCCTTGGCCTGTCTGACGATTCGGGCGGCGTCGGCCTGGGCCTGGATGAGGGCGGCCTTGACTTCACCCATCATGTCGCTGAGGTGAAACGGCTTGAGTACCGCGCCCTGGAAGGGAAGTGCCTCTGCCGCCTTAATAACCGTTGATCTGCGGGCCATGCCGCGACCTCCTCAACGCGCCTCTCACACCACCACGTCGGACTCGCCGCCGCGACCGGAGATGATGATTTCCCCGGCATCTTCCAGACGTCTGACGACGTCGACGATGCGTTGCTGAGCGGCTTCGACGTCGCTCAATCGGACGGGGCCCATGTATTCCATGTCTTCCTTGATCAACTGGGCCGCTCGTTCGGACATATTGCTGAAGATCTTCTCCTTCATCTCGTCGCTGGCCGTCTTGAGTGCCAGGGCCAGCTCGTCGTTGTCGATTTCCTTGAGCAGGGCCTGAATCCCCTTGTCATTGACGAGCAGGATGTCCTCGAACACGAACATGAGCCGCCGGATCTGTTCAACGAGTTCGGGGTCCTCGGCCTCAAGGGTTTCGAGGATGCCTTTTTCAGTCGCCCGATCCGACAGGTTGAGCATTTCGGCCACGGCCTCGACGCCGCCGACCTTCTGGAACTGCTGGGTCATGACGCCCGACAACCGCTGTTCGAGTCCTTTTTCGACCTCGCGAATGACCTCGGGGTTGGTTTGTTCCATGTTGGCCACGCGGGTGACGACCTCAATCTGCTTGGCGGGCGGGAGTCCGGACAGAATCTCGCTGCCCTTGCTGCTGGGCAGGTGGGCAAGGATCAGGGCGATGGTCTGAGGATGCTCATCCTGCATGAAGGTCAGGAGGTGCTCACTCTCGGCCTTCTGGAGGAAGCTGAAGGGCTGCTGATGCACCTGATGCTCGATCTGCTGCATGACACGGGCGGCCTCTTCCTTGGACAAGGCCCGCTCGAGGAGGGCGCGGGCATAAGACAAGCCGCCCTCGTTGGCATACTGTCTGGCCAGAGCGACGTTATAGAACTCTTCAACGATGGCCTTCTGTTGTTCGGGCGGGACGACTCCGAGAGAAGCGACCTCGCGGGTCACGTCCTCGACGATTTCGCGATCCATGCGTCGCAAGAGGCTTCCCGCCGCCTCCGGTCCGATGGCCAGAAGGAAGGCGGCAACCTTTCGGATGCCGGTGAATCCCTTCTCGGCGCCCTGTTCGTTCTCCTTGTTCTTACCCTTCTTCGCCACGGTTACGCGTTCGCCTCCTCAATCCAGCGCTGGAGGATACTTGCGGAGGACACGGGGTCTCCCTTGATCAGTTCGCCCACCTGTTCAACGATCTGCCGGGCACGTAGGGTTTCTTCGTCGACCTCTTTTCCGACCAAGAGCGGCTCGGTTTCCTTTGCCTCGCTAACCGGCACCTCTTCTTCGACCTCGGCCACGGGCAGTTTTCCTTTCCTTCCGGCCTTTGGGGAGTCCTCGCCCGGCAGCACAGGTGCTTCACCCACTTTGCGGACCATCATCAACATCATCAGCAGCCCGAGGACGGCCAGCACGGCCATTCCGGCCTTGTCCCAATGCGTTGAGACCATGCTCATGACGCCCTCGCCGGCTCCGGACGAACCGAGGTGAGCCAACGCCAGGGCCCCGGCATCCGGAAACCAATCGACGGTAACGCGTTCCTCGGCATCGGGCGGAATCGCCAGGGCGGTCATCACCGACTTCTTGATTTTCTCGCGCAGGCTGGTGCTTGCCGTGTCCAACTCCTGGTCGGACGTCTCCTTGGGAAGATTGAAAACGTTGAGCAGATAGCTCTTGGGGATGGTAACGGACGCCGAGATGCTTTTGATGGTATCTCGAGGCCGCTTGGTCTGGGTGACCGTTTTGTCGGCCTCGGACTTATAAGTCATATCGCTGGTTGTCTTCTCATGGTTGTTGACGGGTGCGCCACCGGCGACGGAGACGGTGGTATTCGGAACCACACCCGGCTCACCCGCCATGGTTGAGGTCGTGTCGGTCTCCGACGTCGTGGACTCGGTCGCAATGACCGGCTTGCCGTAGACCTCCTTGATCTCCTGTCGCGACTCGGGTTCGAGCTCGCAATAGACCTTCACAGACACGGGGATATCGCTGAGCAGTTCGCGAATCTTGTTAGCAAAGTACTCCTCCTTCGCCTTCCGCCGATCGATGTCATCGGCATCCATTCCGTCCTCGGGTCTTGGCACGCCGGCTGCGCGGCCGGTGGTGGCGTCGGCCACGGTGACGTTGTATATGCTGAGGTTGGACACGGCCGAGCTGACGAAGCCGGCGATCGCCCGGACGAGTTCCTTGTCCAGAGTCGCGCCGTCGGCCAACTTGACGGACACGCTGGCGGTTGGTTGGGCGTTGGGTTGTCCGACATGGCGTCTGGTGGCCGTCTCGACGAACACGCGGGCATCGCGGATGCCGTTGAATTCCCTGAGCACGCGGGCCAGCTCGTTACAGCGGGCCACGTTCCAGCGCCGGTCCTGCTCCTGCATGGGCAGCCAGGGATTGCTGGCCTCGCCGATCAGCTTGGCGAATCCGAGGCTGATGTCATCGGGGAGCAGCTTCTGCTGGGTAAGCTGGGCCAGGAGCCTGGGGCGTTGATCGATGGGCACGCGGACAACGTCGCCGGCCAGTTCGTATTTGACGCCGGCGGCATCGAGGAACTGCTGGATACGAGCGGACGCCTCCGGGGTCAGGGGCTGATCGAGGAGGATCACCATCGCCGGTTCGGCCGCCCAACGAACGAGGGCCAAGACAGCCACTGCGATCAGGATGACCGATAAGACGATCGCCAGCTTCTGTGAGGTCGTCAGTCCCTGAAGATGGACCTTGGTCTGGAGCGCGATCTTTCTAAGGAATTCCATTCCTGTCAGCCTCCCTCATTGCGGCCGGGCCCCGAGGCCTCCTTGCCGTTCCGGCCCGCAACAACCGATTTCGACCGGCGCGGCGGGGATCACTCACCCCGCGTTACACGCGCATCTGCTGGATCTCGCGATATGCGTCGATCAACTTGTTTCGCATCTCCATGAGCATGCTGAAAGCCACCTCGGACTTTCGCACGGCACTGAACACGGCGGCCAGGTTGTCGGTCTGGCCGGTCATGATTTTCTCGACGCCCTCGTTGGCCTCTTGCTGAAGGCGGTTGACTTGTTCGAGGCTATTGAGCAGGACCTCGCGGAACGAGGGCCCGCCGGTCTCGCGGCCCGCACCGGTTGAGAGCGTCCTGCCAAGGGGGCCGGGCGGTTGACCCGCGCCAATTCCATGGATACTGAGTGGGTCGGGCATGTGTCTGCCTTTCTACCGAAACGGCGACCTGTGCTGTCGCATCCTCTCATGCGAGAATCCGCAAGCTGGCGGATATCATGTTTTTTGTGGCCTCCATGGCGGTGATGTTGGCTTCATACGCGCGAGTGGCCAGAATCGCATTGACCATCTCGGTGGGTAGATCGACGTTGGGATACTCGACGTAGCCCTGGTACGGCCCGGACTTGATCGCGTGCGGGTGTTCGGGCTCATAGACGCGCTGTCCCACCGTCGGATCCTCGACGATTTTGCTGACATGCACTCCAGGCCGGCCGGCGCCATCACCGGTCTGAAAAACCGCGATTCGCCGCTTGTAGGGGCCCGGCCGGCCGTCGGCGCGTTGTGTCGCCTGGGCGTTGGCGATGTTGCCGTGGATCGTATCCATTCGGATCCTCTGGGCGACCAACGCCGACGTGCTGACATCGAGCGAGCCAAACATTCCATCACCTCATCTTCCGCCGTTGTGGCGATGCACACCGGCCTTCGTGCCGGAGGCGCCTGCCGCGCGCCGGGCCTGGATCATGCCACTGTTCCCCGGATCGCGGTCATGAGTTGATCAAACCGGCCCTTGAGCCGATCCGAGGCAATCTGGTGCATGAGCGTGTTCTCGGCCAACATCGCCATCTGCCTCTCGATCCTCATGTTCGTTCGGTCATGAAAGAGGACGTTCTCCGCCGGTTCCTCGGTCGGAGTCACCACCAGGCAACCTGAGGCGTCTTCCCGGAACTCGCGGGCTCCTCGGAGGCTCAGGGGGCCTCGCTCACTGGGCCGCCTGGCAATCGCCTCTTTCAGGGCGTTCTGAAAGGCCCGCACGTTGAGCTGCCGGGCCTTGTACCCGGGGGTGTCGATGTTGGCGATGTTCTCGGTCAACATCCGGTGTCTGGCATGGGTATAGGCCAGCACCTTCTCAAGCACCGGGACTGTCCCGCTATTGACCGCACCGTGAAAGAGCATCACGTCTTCCTGTCCAGAGCGCGGAATCGGGCGCGTCGGCGCGAACTTGCCGCGCTGCGGGGTATTGAATCAGCAAAATCGATACCAGACGGGTCAAGGCGGTTTGCGAATGTGAAAACAGGCAATTTGGCGGCTCTGAAGCGCAATTTCTGCGCCTGACGCGCGGTTCTTGCCGCCTTGCCGTGCAGTTGTTTTCGCGATCGCATCACGTCTGGACCTCGGTCTTTCCTCACTTGGATCCGACGAGCATTGCACCGCTGCTCTGGGCCGCCAGCAGAGATCGTCTGGCCTCGTCCTGTTCCCGCCACTGTTTGAGTTTGAGGGTCAGCGTTCGCACGCCGATTCCGAGGGCCTCGGCGGTCCTGGCCCGATGGCCGGCGCATTCCCGCAAGGTTTTCTCGATCAACAGCCGCTCCATGTCCTCAATGATGTGGCCGTGGCGAAGTTTTTCGGGGAACGACTCGGCGCGCTGAATTCCGTTGAGCCACGGAACGATGATCTGCTCGGTGAGCACTCCGTCGAGTACCAGCACCGATGCCCGCTCGCACAGGTTTTCGAGTTCTCGAACGTTACCCGGCCAGTCATAATCGGTCAGGAGGCGCATCGCCCCGTCGGATACCCGCAACACCGGGTGCCCCGCCCGGGAAGCGGCCCGCGTGAGAAAGTAATTGACCAGCATGGGAATGTCGTCACGTCGTTCGCGCAGCGGCGGAATCGTCAGCGGAAGGACGCTGAGGCGGAAGTAAAGGTCCTCGCGGAAGCGTTTCCGGGCCACCCAATCGGGAAGATTGCGATTGGTTGTGGCGATCACGCGAACATCCACGGTTCGGGTGGTGCTGCTGCCGACGCGCTCGAACTGTCGTTCCTGGAGCACGCGGAGCAGCTTGGCTTGGAGGGGAAGGGGAATCTCGCTGACCTCATCAAGGAGCAGCGTGCCGCCATCGGCCAGTTCAAATCGTCCCTTGCGGGCCCGGTCGGCGCCGGTGAAGGCCCCCCGTTCGTGTCCGAACAATTCGCTTTCCAGCAGGTTGCTTGACAAGGCCGCGCAATTCAGGCACAGCATGGGGCGGCCGGCCCGTCCGGAGGCGCCGTGCAATCGCCGGGCGACCAGTTCCTTGCCGGTTCCCGATTCGCCCTGGATAAGCACGGTGTTGTTGCTCGGTGCGATCCGGGCGATGGTTTCGCGTACCACCCGCATTGCCGGCGAGTCGCCAATCATTTCCCGGGTTTCGCCGTCAGTCATGGACCGCTTGAGGGCTTCGTTTTCGGATCGCAGGCGTGCATGCTGAATGGCGCGGTCCACCAGAAGCGAAAGCTGCTCGGCCTCGAAAGGCTTCTGGATGTAATCCAGGGCTCCCAGTTTCATCGCCTCGACGGCGGACTCGATCGTGCCGAAGGCGGTCATGACGATGACCGAGGCGTCGCATTCGGCGGCCCGCATCTCGCGGAGGAGCGTCACGCCGTCCATGCCCGGCATTTTGAGGTCGGTAATGACGCAATCGAACGACCCGCTTTTGATTGCTTCCAGGGCCTCGATCGGATCGCCGAAGGTTGTCACGACATGGTCGTCCCGCGACAACGTTTCGGCGATCGACTCTCGCAATACTTCCTTGTCGTCCACAACGCAGACTCGACCCATTAGAGAACCTCCTCGCGGGGTTGACCGAAAGCGAACTCTTCCGGGAGGGGCGACTCCTCGTATCGCACTGGAATGAGGAGGGTGAACACGGCTCCGCCTTCGGGCCGGTTGGCGGCCCGGACGCTGCCTCCCAGGGTCTCGGCGATCTGATGCACGATAGCCAGTCCCAGGCCCGTTCCGTTGTGCTTGGTGGTGAAAAACGGATTGAAGATTCGATCCATGAGCTCCGGGGGGATGCCGGGGCCATTGTCTTCGATTCGAACGGCGAGACGATCGGTCGTGTTGCGATCCGCGCGCACCCGGACGTGCGGTTCTCGGGCGGGGAGGCCGGCCGACGCCTCGGCGGCGTTGATCAAGAGGTTTGTCAAGGCCCGCTGGAGCAATGCGGCGTCGGTGACCAGTTCAAAGCCGTCGACTTCGTCGTCCACCTCGAAAGCTATTGCCGCCTCCCGCATCCGGCTGGCGGCCAGTTCGACGGCCTGCCGCACCACGATTCCGAGTCTGACCGGAGCGGGGTTGGGGGTCGTCGGCCGGCCGAAATGGAGAATATCCGAAACGATCTCCTCCAAGGCGCCGACGCACTTACTGATCTTTTCGACGGTGCGCAGCTCCGCAGGCCGGTCCCGGAGATCGCGGCACAGCAGCGAGGCATACAAGCGGATGCCGCTGAGAGGATTGCGGATTTCGTGGGCAACGCCGGCGGCCATCTCGCCGAGCGCGGCAAGCCGCTCACGGCGGCGCAACTCGGCGTTCTTACGGGCCAGTTCCCGGCGCAGGTGACGCACCTCCTGCCCGAGCTTGTCGTGCGCCCGCTTGAGCTGGTCGGTCACGTCGTTGTAGGCGGCGATGATGGCGGCCAGCTCTTTTTCGCGGTCCGTGATCTGTGGCGTTACGACACTCATTGGTCCGTCCACTCCACTTGCGAGACTTGCGGCCCTTCCTGGCTGGCGGCGTAGGCCGCTCCCGCCATTCGCGTGGCTTTCAGGCGACCGAGGTCGGATGCGGTCTCCCGGCGTCGGCCGGCGAGGATCTCGGCGTCGGCCTTGTCGCCCTGCAGGATGCCGGCCAGAGCGGCGTTGAGCTCTGAGATCATCTCATCGGCCCGCCGGGCGTCGTCATCGGCCATACGTGAGCGGACCTCGGTCCAACATTGCTGATAAGGCCGCATCCGGTTGGCCAGCGCTGCCAGCCGGTCGATGATCTGCCGGCGCCGGCCGAGCACTTCGAGAAGCATCTCCGCCTGATCCGAAGCGATCAGCATTCGCTGACGGTCGGCCAACCCCTTGAGTTGCCGACAGAGCGCGCACTGCTCGGTCAGGATTTCGAGCACGTCGTCCCGCTCATCGCTTTTCGCCTCGGGTGTTGAGCCGGTCACGTTCATCGACGTTTCCTTTCCGGGAAGGTTTCCCGTCATTCGCATCACGGAGTCCCCGCGAGGACGACCGAAAAGGTCGGCGTTTTCTCAAGCCAGTCGAGGTATGCCGTCCAGTATTCGCGGTCCTCATCCGGGGAGTACTTGGTGAACGCCTCATCTGAGATACCCTTGAGCGCCCAGCGGGCCCGTTGCAGCGTCATTCTCGCCTTGTCGATCTTTCCCAACCGGATGTAGCAGTTGATCATCTGGATATAGGCGGACATGGCCAACGGATCGTCCTGATACAACCACGCCGCGCGGTCATACAATTCGAGGGACTCGACAAAGGGCCTCAGGTCCGACGGATCGGAGACGCGGGCAAGATCGTGAACCACATCGGCCCTGTAGAAGTGGCTCAGTTTGACGTAGGCCCGGTCGAGCAGGCCGACCGTCGAGGCATCGCGGGCGCGGAATCGCTCAATCAGGCCGTCGTAGAGCCGGCGTGCCTTGTTGAGCCGCTCGACGTACGTGGCCCGCAGGCGGTCCTTGTGCGGCGCGTTTCTGGGATCGCCGTAGTCGTCGTAGAGCCGGTCGGCGCTGATGCGATGGGACTCGGCGAGCATGAACATCGCCCGGCCGCTCCGGGGATCATTCGGGTAGCGATCGAGGGCCTCCTGGAAGCGAGCGATAGCCTCCTCGTACTTTCCGGCGCGGATGTAGAGATCGCCCAGGCGGAACAGGGCCTCACGATACTCGCGGGCCTCGGGCATCACCGAGCGGAGGGATTCCTCGGACTTGTGGCCCACGAGTCTCAAGAGGGCCTGCTCGGCTTTCTCGAGGTCCCCCTTTTCGATGAAGCAATCCGCCAAGGGGACGAGTGAAGAGACCGCGGCAGGCGTTCCAGAGTATTTGACCATATTTTCCTGGTATCGGGCAATAGCCCGGTCGTAGTCGCCGACGGACTGGTACATCTGCCCAAGCCGCCGCAGGGCCTCCGGCACCCGTGGGTTGGTGGGTCGGTCGGTGACGAAGCGGTCCAGGACCTCCGCGGCCTGGCGAGGGTCGCCGGCCCGGTCGAGGGCCTCGGCGGCGCGCCAGATCGCATGGGACGACCGAACCTCATTGAGCGAGGCGAGTCGGGCAAGCCTGAGATACTCGCGGGCAGCCTCTTGGAGGTATTCGCGGGCCCTGGCGACGCGGCCGGCGGCGGTGGCGGAAGCCTCTTCCTCGACCAGCAGAGATTCTCCGAGTTTCATGGCCAGGTCGGCCAGCCATTCCGCGTAGCCGGCCTGTCGTTCGGTATCCGCGGGGGGCACGAGCCGGGCCGCCTGGCGGAGATAAAGCATGGCCTCGGCCGGGCGCCCGCGGGACAGGAGGTTCTGATACCAGCCGGTGGCCGATTCGCGTATCTGTTGGATATTGACGAGCGATCCGTAGGGGCTGTCCATGGTCTTCTGAACCGCGTCGGAATACGATTCGATAGACTCATCGAATCGTTCGAGGGCAGCCAGCGTTTCGGCGCGGCCGAGGATGGCCGCCGTGCGATACGGACCCGGCGGAGCCTTGTCGAGCACGTCTTCGTAAAACGAGAGCGCAAACTCGGGCGACTCCTGTTCCTGGAGGATTCTGCCAAGCAACCAGCCGGCGCAGATATAAGTGGGATCGGAAGCGGCCAGGCGGTTGCGAACCGAGCGGAGCAGCCGCTCTGCGTCATCCTTGCGGCCGAGGTGATACCATGAGAGGGCCTGAAGATAGTCGAATTGACCGGCAAACACCGAGTCGCGGAACCGAGCGACATGGTCCGAGAGGAAGCGCTCGGCAGCCGCGTGGTTTCCTTCGCGTCCGAAGAGCTCGACCTTTTGAAGCGCCGCCCAGAATTGAAGTTCCTGACTCACTCCATCGCCGACCATGAACTGGTCGAACAGGTCATGCAATTCCTGGGCGCTCATGCCCTGGGTGGCTCGGCGGATCTCGATAATGCGTTTGCGGATCTCCCAAGCGTCGGGGACGCCTTTCTCGACTGCTTGCTGGTACTCGGCCAAGGCGGCGGCCGGCTTCTGGAGCCACTCGAGGGCCATGGCGCGCATTCGATGCGTCGGTCCGTCGAACGATTCTCCCTCGCCGAGGGACATGTTTGTATTGATGATGATCCGCTCGCAATTGCCCGTACCGTGAACGGCATTGCCCTGTTCGTGGAGAAAGATGATCCTGGCAAGCTCGGCGTATAACCGGCGTCTCTCGGCGGCCGTGCGGTCGGGAGCAGCCAGCAGCTCAGAGGCATACCGGCTGGCCTCGGGATAGAGGCCTGAGTCGGCCAAAGCTCTCACATCGCTCAGCAGTTGTTCGAAGGTAGGAGGAACCGGTCCGGGACGGAGGCGCCAGACTCCGACCGCCAACAGCGCGAGCGACACGATCAGCAACGGAACCTGCCATCGCGTCGCCAACTGCTTCGCCAGGCTGCTGTGCCGAATGACTTCGCTCATCCTGAGCCTTCCAACCAACAGGGGTCTTCCTGACCGCCCCTTTCAACGACCGATGCTCGGGTCAAGATTGAGACCTGAGATCGAGTTTGATCTTAGTCGGCAGTTCTGGGGCGTTTAGAACAGCGGCGAACCGGCTGGTGAAGACATTTTTTGCCGATCCGCGCGCAAGATCAGCGAGGGTCGAACCGCGTTAGCAGCCTTACCGGACGATGACATCCCACGTGGCAGTATTGACAACACAGACGCGCAAGGTGGCTGGGAAGGAAGAAAGATTTTGCCGAGATCATCAACAAAATGTCCGATAACTTGCGCTGCTCAGTCCGGTGAACTATTCGGCGGCAACGGAACTCGGATTGATCGAAGGCGGAGCGCCTTTTTGCGGGCCACCACCCAAGCGCTCTGCGATCCAAAAACATGCGCGCAAGCCGCACACATATCTGGCCATAGGGTTCTAAGGCGGAGCGCCTTTTTGCGGGCCACCACCCAAGCGCTCTGCGATCCACAAACATGCGCGCAAGTCGCACACATATCTGGCCGTGAGGTTCTAAAAGGGACATGTGCTTTTCAGCGTCGCTTGGAGGTAAGCTGCCTCCGCAACAACAGCGACGATCGTGTTGCGTGTTCGAGTCGCAGAGGTTCAGAGAGTCGTGTGGTTGCCGAGGCCTTCACTCATGGGTGGGGTAACTCTGTTCGGGGATGTGTCGAAGAAAGCGTCCAGGCGACGGTCATCAGCCTGGTCACCGTGGTCACGGTACTCATCAGGCTGCTGCCACACTTCGGAAGGCTGTCCCCACAGCCACAACAGGCCACCGGCTACTGCATCAACCGCCGTCCGTATGCCTGTCCGAAAGGGAGCAGGCAGTCTCTGAGGCGATGTGAGAAGCACGGTTGAGAGCACGCAGCCCAAACCCACAACCAAGCACTGCAAGCCTGTCGGCGATGCCTTCATTTCTGCCTTCCGCACGTCGAACCGGTTGCGGGGCGGCCCGGCGAGCAACGGCAACACCCCGGTTTGCCATTGCATTCATTCGGACCAACCCCGCATCCAGCAGGCACAAGACTGCCTCCCAAGCACCCATGCCTCAACCGAAGGCGGACCGCCTTTTTGCGGGCCGCAACCCAAGCGCACTGGCATCCGGAAACATGCGCGCAAGCCGCACCGCTGTCTCGCCGTAGGGTTCTATTACCCAGATTGCCCAAGCACCGCACTCGTCTGCCACACCATGCCGGCCACAACCTCGCGACGCACCGTAGCACGCATGCTCCCAAAGGGAC
The DNA here is from genome assembly GCA_035384605.1 of Phycisphaerae bacterium. Taxonomy (NCBI): domain Bacteria; kingdom Pseudomonadati; phylum Planctomycetota; class Phycisphaerae; species Phycisphaerae bacterium. The sequence goes on along the minus strand of DAOOIV010000027.1, from coordinate 33,714 downwards.
GCTGCCATATGATTAGAAACATGCCCGCGATTTGCGTTGCAGGCAATTACAACTATCGCGGTTGTTTATAGTCGCGCGAGAGACGGGTTTTCGTCTCGGCATATTCCCGCAGCGCCCCGGCCACCGAGGTGGCAAGGCAGACAGAGAATCGCTATCTTCTGTGCTGCCTGCTGATTGCGGCGGTTTTTCGACAGGCGATGTCGGAGGCGTGCTCGGCGGTAGATGGGCATGCGGCGAGAACAGGACAGACGCAAGATACGTCAACAGAGGCACTTATGGCAGCACTGAGAGACGACCCGTTCGGGGTTGAGTCGACGCTGGTCACTCAGGCGGGGGCTGTGCGTTTCTACAGCCTGTCCAAGCTGGCGGCCTGCGGAACTGGTAAGCTCGATCAGCTCCCGTTTTCGATCCGGGTTCTTCTTGAGAACGTCCTGCGCAACGTGGATGGTTTCCAGGTGACAGCGGAGGATGTGACCCGATTGGCAGCATGGAGTCCCAAGCCGGCCGAGGCTGAAGTACCCTTCAAGCCGGGCAGGGTGATTCTCCAGGACTTCACCGGCGTACCCGCCTTAGTCGACTTGGCGGCGATGCGGGCGGCCTTGAAGCGCCTGGGCGGGGATCCTCGAAGGATCAATCCGGAGGTTCCCTGTGACCTGATCATCGATCATTCGGTTCAGGTGGACGCGTTCGGCAGGGTCGAGGCCCTGCGCATCAACCAGGAAATCGAGTTTGAGCGGAACCGCGAGCGGTATGCCTTTCTGAAATGGGGGCAACAGGCCTTCGACAACTTCCGCGTGGTGCCGCCGGCGACCGGCATCATCCATCAGGTGAATCTTGAGTACCTAGCCAAAGTTGTCCTCACGCGCCCCGCAGGGGGACACACTCTGGCGTTTCCGGACAGCGTTGTCGGGACAGACAGCCACACCACCATGATCAACGGGCTGGGGGTGGTGGGCTGGGGTGTTGGGGGAATCGAGGCCGAGGCGGTCATGCTCGGGCAGCCGATCTATATGCTCAGCCCTGAGGTGATCGGATTCAGACTGTCCGGCCAGCTCCCGGAGGGGGCGACGGCCACGGATCTTGTGCTGACGGTCACTGAGATGCTGAGAGCCAAGGGAGTGGTCGGCAAGTTCGTCGAGTTTTTCGGCCCCGGCTTGGCGGAGATGTCGCCGGCAGACCGTGCCACATTGGCCAACATGAGTCCGGAATATGGCGCGACGATGGGGTTCTTTCCGGTTGACGAGCAGACACTGTGGTATCTGGCCATGACGGGTCGACCGGTGGAGTTGATTGACCTGGTCGAGCGTTACTGCAAGGAACAGGGGCTGTTCAGGGGGCCGAACACACCCGATCCGGTTTATAGCGATACGCTTGAACTCGACATGAGCACGGTGGAACCGTGTCTGGCGGGTCCGCGGCGGCCCCAGGACCGGGTTCCGCTGAAGGTGATGAAGAAGCAATGGCGCAAAGACTTGACTGCGTCCTACAAGATCCCCGATGTCGCGACGGAGAAGGGCGTCGACACTGAGTGGAGCGGCTGGCGCTTCAAGCTCAACCACGGGGCGGTCGTGATCGCTTCAATTACCAGTTGCACCAACACGTCTAATCCGTCGGTGATGCTCGGGGCCGGTCTGCTGGCCAGGAGAGCGGTTGAGAAGGGACTGGCTTGCAAGCCGTGGGTCAAGACCAGCCTGGCGCCCGGCTCACGGGTGGTCACTGATTACCTGATCAAAGCCGGCCTGATGCCGTCACTGGAGAGACTCGGGTTCCACGTCGTGGGTTATGGCTGTACCACCTGCATCGGCAACAGCGGGCCGCTGCCGGAGCCAATCGCTGATGCGATAACTAAAGGCGATCTGGTGGTGGCTTCGGTTCTGAGCGGCAACCGCAATTTCGAGGGGCGGGTCAATCCGCTGACCAAGGCCAACTATCTGGCCAGCCCGTTGCTGGTGGTGGCGTATGCTCTGGCCGGAACGACGGACATCGATTTGACCTGCGAGCCGATCGGGAAGGGCTCCGACGGACGTGACGTGTATCTCAAGGACATCTGGCCGGGCGAGAAGGAGATCAGGGAGGCCGTCGAGCGATGCGTGAGCCCGGAGCAGTTCAGCCTCTGTTACGCCAGGGTGTTCGAAGGCGATGAGTTGTGGCGATCGGTGCCTTGCGGCGGGAGCGAGCTATACGATTGGGACGTCAACAGCACTTACATCCAAGAAGTGCCGTTCTTCACGGAGATGGCCACGGAAGCGGGGTCGGTTCAACCGATTACCGGTGCCCGCTGTCTGGTGATGGTGGGCGATTCGGTAACCACGGATCACATTTCTCCGGCCGGTTCCATCAAGCCGACAAGTCCAGCCGGGCTTTATTTGCAGTCGCTTGGGGTCAAACCGGCCGATTTCAACAGTTATGGTGCCCGGCGAGGGAATGACCGGGTGATGGTCCGCGGCACGTTCGCCAACATTCGCCTGCGGAACCTGCTGGCGCCCGGCACGGAAGGCTGCACAACCGTCTACCTGCCAACGGGCGAGCAGATGAGCATCTATGATGCGGCCTTGAAGTACAGAGAGACCGGGACGCCACTGATCGTTCTGGCCGGCAAGGAATACGGTACCGGCTCATCGCGGGACTGGGCGGCCAAGGGGCCGATGTTGCTGGGCATCCGGGCGGTGATCGCCGAGAGTTTCGAGCGGATTCACCGCAGCAACCTGGTGGGAATGGGCATCCTGCCACTGCAATACAAGCCGGGCCGAAACCGCGAATCACTCGGCCTGATGGGCACGGAGACGTTCGACATTCTTGGGCTGAGCAATGACCTTAAACCGCGACAGGATGTGAAGGTGGTTGCCCGCCGCAGCGACGGCGCGGTCGTAGAGTTCACGACCATTTGTCGGATCGACACGCCGCCGGAGATCGAATACTACCGCAACGGCGGGATCTTACAGACGGTGATTCGCAGGATGCTGCGGGGTTGAGTCATTTCAACCGGCGATCATCGTTCCCCGCCGGGCGGGTAACCTATTGGCAACAGATAGAGGACGCGGGCGTCCTTGGGAAGTTGAAGGACTTGGGCCACCCGCTCATCCTCGAACGCCCCGACTGGTACGCCGCTCAGGCCGAGGGCGGTCGCCTGGAGGAGGATATTCTGGGCCACATGTCCGGCCTCGATGAAGCAGTAGCGTTCGGCCCGGCCTCGGTACTTGCGGGCCGAGCGATCAACGACGGCGGCGATAACGATCGTCAAGGGGGCATCGCCCACACAGTCCTGATCGATGCTGGCCCGTTGGAGTTCACGGCGAACGTCGCCGGCCTGGTGCGGCATGAGTGCATGGTCGCGAGGCAGGTAATGGTCAATGCCTTCGCGGGTCACCAGGTAGAGCTCGACGGGATACAGGGCCCCGGCCGACGGAGCGGCGCGGTAGCCGGAGGAGCGGTCGGTGATGCCTTGACCGGCCCAGCAGAGTTGGCCGATCTGCTCGGGCGTCAGGGGCCTGGGGGCAAACTCTCGAATGGAACGTCGCGTTGCGATGGTCTGTTCGAGGGGCATCTTGCCGGACAGATCCGCGGGGGGCAATGGTTTGCGGTCTTGCGGCCTTGTGGTGGACACGCCTGGTCCTCCCAGAACTGACACACCGATAGCCATCGCGCAGTAGCAAGCATGAGCTTGTGTTCTGATCATTGTATCCTCCGCGTAACAGGACGGGAGCGTTTTCCGGACATCCTACGGTCCCGGGCGCCGCATTGTAACCGGGCCGTGCGTCGAGCTGGTCGATGAATGGCAGAAGCTATTCGATCCCGTCGCGTTTGCCGATGCCCGCCTTCGACATCGGGCAACACGTCGGGGCGGTAACGGCCCTCGTCGGCCGGGAAGAGTTCATGATACCAGCTTGGGGCGATGGCCGCACGGGGGAAAGCGTTCAGCGGTTCGGGAAACACAACGGCCGGCCCCTCGGGGCCGGCCGTCGATCGTTAAGTGGAAGTGTTGAGGAGCATACGGAGGAGCGTTTTGCGCTCGCCGCTAGAGTCCCATGCCCTCCTTCGTGAACACCGAATCCGGCAGATTCACATTGAGTTTGATGTTGGTGGTCATGTACTTGCCGAGGAGAACCTGCTGCTCGTCGTCCGCGTAGCACAGGCACAGGGTTGGGACGAGCATCTCCTTGTCCAAATGGATGAGCAGGAGGCGATCGGGCCACTCACCGCCTTCGCCGGTATAGGGCAGTCGCCGCTCGAAGAGCAACGTTTCCCGGCCGTCGACCTGGCTCTTGCCCCTGTACTTGAAATCCAGCGTCCCATGTTCCCTGGAAAGCTTGGCGTACTTGAGTGCCAGGCAGAGCGTGTTTCGCAATCCAAACTGGTCAATCGTCCGGCGGGATGACCTCATCGCATCCTTGCCATGGATGGGGCGCATCACATGGCTGACGAAGAGCCTGGCGACCGCCCCCGGCTCAACGACGGCCATCTGCTGATTGTTCTCGACCCAGCGGTCGGCGACGTAGAGGACGCGATCGCACTTGTCGGCGTTCCTGGTCCACTCCAGCCGCACGCTGAAGGGTTTCTCGCGGAACATGGCGTTGGTTACCTGCTCCGGGCCGAGCTTGCCGCCGATCCTCTCCTGTTTGGTGAAGACGCAGGTGTAATCGCGAACGGCACTATCGTAGTACTCGACGGCATCTTCGAAGAAATGAATCGGGTCTCGAGCGGCTCGCTCCTCGATGGACTCGCCCAAGTGGGCATGCAAGGGAACGAGGGCCGCGAAGGCCGCGTTGCGCTGAGAGGATGTTGCCGACTCGGACGCGTCGGCGGCCGGCTGCGTCTTGCGAGCCCAAGGCTCGCGCACATGGACAAGCACTCCGGCGAGCACGATGAGACCGATGATGATCTTGATGTGACGTCCGCGGCGGCGACGGGGTTGAGTTTCGATCATGGACTGATCCTGAAAGCCTCTCACGTGAACCGACAGGGAAGGCTCTTGGCATTCCCGCGGCCGGCGCCGGTCCTGCTGAATCGGCGCCTGTCGAATGGATCTTCATCTCACAGCGTCGCGGGCTCGACCGCGCTCGGTCCATCCACCTCGGATATCGGCTGCCTGATCGGGGGGGCTTTACAATCAATACTCATACGGCCGAGTTTTGCAGCCCCTGGGACCCGCCCGCCATCGCGCCTGCGGAGCATCGGATTCAGGGGGACGACCTCCAACCCGGCAAGCGGGTCCACGACCCGGGTGTGCCGAATGAACCTTATGGTAACGGCCGGACCGGTCCTCAACAAGCGCGGTGATCCAAGCGAACAATAAGAGCGGCTCGCAGACCAGCAGACCGTTTTCACTATCCCCTTATACAGGGGGGACTAATGCGAGGATGCGGCATTGCCTGGAACCGGCAAACCGGGGGAGATGGCGAGGGGACACCGGATCGCCGGCGGGGCAGTGTCTCAGAAACGCGTCAACCGGAGGCTTCCAGGTGAACAGGCAGGCAGACCGTACACACCGTGCCTTTCGGATCGCCGGGCTCCAGAGTAATTGTGCCGCCCATGCCTTTCACCAATCCATAGGCAACGGCCAGGCCCAGGCCGATATGCTCCGGGTCTTCCGGATTGACAGCCCTCTTGGTCGTGAAGAAGGGTTCGAAGACGTGGCGGATTTGCTCCTCGGGCACACCCGCTCCGGTATCACGGACGCGAAGAACCACAGTCATGCCGGGTCCTTTGCTGAGCTCGATACGGAGCGTCCCTCCGCCGACCATGGCCTCGCAGGCATTGGTCGTGAGGATTCGCAAGAGAGTCATCAGGCGTTTCGCTGGAAGCTTCGCCCTGAGAGGTCGCAGTTCGGTCTCGACGGAAATGCGGTTTCGGGCCCATTCCTTGCGTCGGCCGGCCACAAACTGCCGGACGGTGTCGACGACGTCGTCCGTCGGGCTGTCGGTGCGGTCTCCCTCGGCAAAGGTAAGGAGGGCAAGAGTTATTTCGCTGACGCGGCTGAGCGCCGTCAAGGCGGTGCGAAGACCGCGGCGAAGCGTCTCCACCTCAAAGGAATCCTGAACGAAGTCGAGGGCGGTCAGGGCGCCGCCGAGAAGGTTGTTGAAATGGTGAGCGATCGCTCCGGACATCGACCCGAGGGCCGACATCCTCTGGGTCTCGGCCACGTCGCGCATGAGGTCCATGCCCTTGGTAACATCGCGGACACAGATCGAGACGCCGACCACGTGATGGTGCTCGTCAGGCACAGGGGAGATGGTCACGGCCAAGTAGTGCTTGCGGCCGTCGGGGCCCGTCCGCCGCAGTTCCACTTCGCTGGTTTCTCCGCGTGTCACCGCCCGTTCGAGCATGCGTTGGGCCAAGCCGTGACGTTCAGGCGGAATGATCAGCCAGATCGGTTGTCCGATCGCCGCCGATGCCGGTTGTCCGAACATCCGCTCCGCGGCGCTGTTCCAGAACCGGATCACGAACTGCTCATCCGTGGCGATGATGGTAATGCCCGCGTGTTGGCACAGGCTGGAGATAAAAGATGTCATCGGGTTGTCGGACATCCGGTTGCCCATGCTCTGACGATCGCGCTGCAAGATAGCGCCTCAAAACCCCACTCGCCGGCCGGTGTTCAACACCTGGGGCGTGATGAAGTACATGGATTCCATTTTCTCCCCCTCTCTTTCATCACACAACAGGAGGGAGCCGACCAGGTGGGCATTCTCAATCAGCCGGCTGGGGCCGATGGCGACGAATTGCCCTGGGGCTACGGTGACCGTGAAGGCCAATTCCCGAAACACACGCGTGGGAGGGACCACGGGCTGGTCGATGTAGCCCGGGACATTGTGAGTGAGGCGGGGAGCCTGCATCGGCAAACGGACCTGAGGCGTGACGGAAATGCGCAGATCCTCCGCCGCCGCGCCGGCGAGCTGGTATTCGATCAGCAATCCGTTCACACTTTGCGGAAAGCTGGCTCCACCCAGCGTTCCGTCGGGGCGAAACATGAACAAGGTCTGATTGCGCGTCCGCTGATCCGGCTCGACCACCAGGGGCAGTCCGTTGTGGAGAATCATTCTGTTCTGGGAGGTTTCCACGGGCCCCTGTTGTTCGAGCAGGGCGCGGATCGGCGGCCACGAGTCGGTGCCACCCACGGCTGCTCGCAATCCGTTTCGCTGGAGCAACACGGCAACGTCTTGAGGGACAACGGCCTCGTTGACGTGATTCCAGATTTTCTCGGATTGGCTGAAGAACCCTCGCGGTACACGAGCCCGCAACACCTCGAAACTGATCTGAAGGATCATCGTCGGGCGGCGCGGCCCGTTGTCAGTGAGCTGCTCGCCGATACCGGCGATGGAAGGGGTGCGGGGTTGTCCGAGATCGGCCGAGGGTGTCGTGGTTGGTGAGGGCGGGGCCTGGTTTGGCCAAGTCGGCCAGTCGCTGCAACCTGAGGCAATGAGGATCGCGCCGATAAGCAGCGGCCTGGTCCGCATAGATTTCGAACCCCGAGCCTGAATCATGAGTGGGTGACGTGGAATAGTGACAGCGTTTCTCCCAGCTTGCAGGTCATGACGACGGGGGGGATGACAAGTTGACGAAATCGGCAGCATGGCATGGTCTAACCATACGTGAAATATGGGCTTAGGTCAATCGACCAGCCGGATTGGTCACGGTTGGCCGGCGGTCTCGGCCATTGCTTCGTCTTTGGGGGCCTCCGGCAGGTGCTGCTGTGACCACAGCGCGCAACCGGTGCCGATCGCCAGAACCGATCCGGCCACCCACAATCCCGCTGTGAACCGCTCTCCCAGCCAAATCGACGAGCCGACGATTGACACGAACGGCGTGGCCGTCAGGGTCATCGAGGTGACCACCACTCCGAGCCGTTGCACGGCGATGTAGTAGAGGCCGTGCGCCACGGCCACGCCCAGCAGCCCGGAGACGATGAGAACGATCATCGGCACCGCTTTCAGGCCGAGAACCGAGGCCGGATTGCCCAGCGGGGCCATCGCCAGCAGCGGGATGGAGGTGTACGCGCAGATCACCGCGAACACGACCAACGGATCGAGCTTCCCCATCACATAGCGGACCGCAACGCCATAGGCGCCGTAGCAGAGCGAGCACAAGAATATGATCACGATTCCGGCCGGGCGGATTGCCGTGCCGCCGGTCAGAATCAGCGCGGACATGGTGCCGAATCCGATCGTCGCCAGGATGGCCCCGACCCAGAAGAGAGGGCTGCGAGCCAGCCGTCGCTCATCCCGAAACAGCCAGAAGGCCCCAAGAACGCCGAACAGGGCCGAAAGGCGAAAGAGAAAGGCGAACTGGCCCGGAGGCAGGTAATACGGTGCCAGCCCCCAGAGCGTCTGACCGGCAACGTTGACCGCGCTGGGAATCAGAGCGGTCAGCCAGAAGCGTCCGAGTCCGCCCCTGCGAATGGCCACCACCAGCCACGGCAGGTACGCCAGCGCGGAGATCGGATACCGAACGGCGTTGGCGGTGTAGCCGTCCGGAACGAGGTTCGGATCAGCCAAATAGCCAAGCATGACCGGGACGCTGCCCCAGCAGAGCGTTGCACCGGCCAGGCAAGCCAATGCAGGGATGTCGAGTTTGCGAGTTATGGCCGTGACTCCTGGGAGCATGCCGCCGAGAAACACGAAGAGCATGCCACATGGCGTGGCAAACAGCCGTGCCGCACGACGGGCAAAGCCGGGGAGGTTACCCTCAACGTTGGGTGCCCGCAACGTTGAGGGTTGCAAATTTCAGATCAAAGACGGCGGGGGTGCATCCGCCGGACTGTGGCAGCCCATCGGCAGGGCAAACGCCGCGGTGTGCCGCCGCCGCGTCGTCCAAAACCCCAGCACTGCTCACAAAGCGGCCGCTGGACCGAGATTCCCATCTCGGTCCCCTCTGGTGCGGATTCCCATCCGCATGGGTGCCGAATGCGGAATGGATTCCGCGAACCAAGCGACCGAGAAGGGATTCTCGGTCGAGCGGTCGAGAGCGGACTCTCGGTCGAGCGGAATTCAATAAGGGCGGACGAGTGCGTCGGCCCCACTGTGTGTTGAACGGAGATTCGCCGGGGGGGGGCTTCGGCGGTACAATGGGCATCCGCTGCAAACACGAAGGGTCGGTTTCATGTCGTCGTCAGCGGGAGATTTCGTGATCGAGGACTTCACGCCGGCCTACCTGGCTCCGGAGGTGTACCGGGAGCTGTCGGGGCGTGTAGCGGTCGCTATCGAGTCGCTGCGCTGCTGCCAAATGTGCCCGCGCCGGTGCGAGGCGGATCGGCTGAGCGACGGGATCGGGTTCTGCCGCACCGGCCGTCACGCGGCCGTCTGTTCCGCCTTCGCCCATACGGGCGAGGAGCGGTGCCTGGTCGGCCGTCACGGCAGCGGGACGATCTTCTTCGGCCGGTGCAACCTGCGGTGCGTTTTCTGCCAGAACTGGGACATCAGCCAGGAAGAATCGGGCACGCCCTGCAAGGCCGACGATCTGGCCGATATCATGCTCGCCTTGCAGGAGAAAGGCTGCCACAACATTAATCTGGTCACCCCGGAACACGTTGTGCCGCAGGTGGTCGAAGCCTTGGCCATCGCCGCGGAACAGGGTCTGGAACTGCCGGTGGTCTACAACACCAGTGGGTACGACTCGATGGAATCGCTCCGGCTGCTGGACGGTCTGGTGGACATCTACATGCCGGATTTCAAGCTCTGGTCACCGGATCTGTGCGCTGAGTACCTCAATGCGAGGGATTATGCCGAGCACACCCGGCAGGCCATCGTCGAGATGCACCGCCAAGTCGGTGACTTGACTTTCACGCCCGATGGCGTTGCCTGCCGCGGCCTGCTGGTCCGCCACCTGGTGATGCCGGGGCTGCCGGATGAAAGCGGTCGAATCCTGGAATGGCTGGCTGGTGAGGTTTCGCCGAACACCTTCGTGAACATCATGGGCCAGTACCGCCCGGAGCACCTGGTGGGGCGCATGTGCGAGGATCCGAACGCCGCAGGAGGTGTGCGCTATCCGAAGATCAACCGCCGGCCTACTCGCGGGGAGATCGAATGGGCCTATGAAGCCGCGCGCAAGGCGGGCCTGTGGCGATTCGATTGAACTCCGGCGTCGCAGACGGCAGCGCCGGGGCTTACTTGCTCAGCTTCTCCAGCAGTTCGCGCCGGGCGGCCCGGAAGGCGGCAACGTCCGTTTCGTACTTATCGAAGTCGAGGACATGCCTGGCGACGAGGGTTTTGGCGGCCTCGGGGTCTTTTTCGCCGAGTTTGCAGAGCAGTTCGTAATCGGCGATGCCATCGCGCATAGCCTCGAAGCGGATCGAGTCGAGGGGGCCGTTCTTGCCGGGGTAGACGATCCACGCGTCGCCGGCCGGCAAGAAGGGCGGGCCGCCGTGCTCGCGCGTCACTTTTTTGAACGGATCCTCCTCGGTCCACCAGTTGTAGCCCCAGTGCAGGTATCCGGTAATGCCGTAGCGATAGTTGATCCAGTGCAGCAGGCGGGTCTTGATCAGCGGCAGCTCGATGAACCGATTGGCATACTCGCCCTGAGGGAAAACGCAGGTATAGAACCAGACCTCGTCACCGGCTTTCCGGCGATCCTGGTAGTGCTGGTAGTCCTGGTGGAGGAAATTGAGCTGCGGGACCCAAATATCGATCGCCCCGACAAGGTCCTTGGTGTGACAGGCCTCGATGATTTTGATCCCTGGGGCGTACTTGCGAACCAAAGCCGCAATGGCCCGATAGGTGGCGATGTTTTCCTTGATCGGTTCGTCGGCCAGGTGTTGAACATAGATGTTCGACCAGCCTTTTTCCTTCAGGTGGTTCACCAGGGCGGGCAAGAACCGGGCGTAGAACGCGTCCGCCTCGGGGCTGCCGGGGTCGACCGAACTGGGCACGACTTTGCCGTCCTTGACCTGCCGGATCTGAACCACGAACTGCGACTCCCAGCCGCCGGCACGGCCGCCGAGGTGTCCGCCCTCGATCATCCCGATCACACCCTCGTCCATGAAGATCTTCACCCAGCGATCGAATTTCGAGAAATCGATCTGGAGCTTGTTACCTTCGTCGGCCTTGAACTCCGCCAGGGCCAGCGGCGAAATCAAGGCCACGTTCTGGCGATGCTCGGCCATGTTCCGGGCATAACGCGCCAGAAGCTCCCAGTACTCAGGCGAGTCATCCTTCGGGCTGATCTGCATGTGTCTCCAATGCATGCCGAACCAGTTGGTGGTCCACAGGCGCGACTTCCAGATGATCGCCCGGTGAACCTTGAGCACGAGAGGAATCTGTGCGCGAACAAAGGCGTTTTCGATTTGACCGGTCACGTTCAGGGAACCTCGATAGGTGCCGACCGCCGAGTGCACGGGTACCGGCACCGTGATCCAGATCGGCTGGGCCTGGCCGGCGGGAAGATCGATCGAATCCACCTCGAGCAGCGGATCCGGATAATCGGCCGGGGGCTTGCGGAGCTGGTCTTTGGAAGGCGTCTGCATGGGCCGGTCAACCGGTACGTATCCGACAAACCGCGGCTTGTCGGCCTGGCGGTAGACACCCATCGGCGTTTCCAGGGCCAAAGGGGCCACCGATGCCCGCAGGGCGGTCACGGGCTGCTCGCTGCGGACGACGATCTGGAAGGTGGCATGCTCGCCGCAGGCGACCTCCGCCAACGCCTCGGTGCCGGCGGCCGGCGTCGCGTCGCGGAACACCTTGACCAGCGGGTCGACCGCCCAGATTTCAAGGCGGAGCGGCTGTTGACCTATGGTGGATTGCGAAAAAACCACAAGGACTGCCGCCGCCAGAGAAACGGATTTGCTGAGCATGGCAACTCCTTTCTGAGATCTCTATGGGCTCTGTGAGGAGATAGTGGTAGCGTAACCGGCTCTTGTACGATTTCAAGCCATACGAGCGGGGCCGAGGTGCACCGAGGATATTATCCGGCCACGTATTGCTAATCCGCGGATTCTGACGCAGGATATGGGGCTGGATTTGTGGGTTTGAGACAAGACGAGCGTCAGAAACCGGGACGCCCCGTACGGCCGGGGGCAAGACTCGCCGCCGAGACGGACTTCCGGGAGCGGGAGGCCCCAATTGACTGTCCCAGACGAAAAACCATTGCCACCTTCGAAGGTCCTTGTGGTGGATGACAACGCCCAGAACCGCGAGTTGCTCTGCGCCTACATGGAAGAACTGCCCAACGTGACCACCATTCCCGCGGCCAACGGGATGGAAGCCCTGGCCCTTGTTGCCCGCGAGCAGCCGGACCTGATCCTTCTGGACATCATGATGCCGAAGATGTCCGGGTTCGAGGTCTGTCGGCACCTCAAGAGCGACCCGCAGACTCGGGATATCCAGATCATGATGGTCACGGCCCTGAACGAGCTTGGTGATCATGAGCGTGCGGCCGAGTGCGGCACGGACGAGTTTCTGAGCAAGCCGGTGAACCGCGTGGAGCTGACGACACGGGTCAAGAGCCTGCTGCGGATCCGTCACCTCAAGCAGGAGCTGCAGCGGACACTGGAATCGATGGGCAATAAGAGTCAGGCGTGACACGAGGAAGCCGTTTCGCGACGGAGCTGATGCCGGCTGTTGGAGCCACCGATGAGCGCTGACAAGGACTATCTATCGCTGCCGTTGCGGACGTTCGTGGCGGACCTGGCCGCGAAGAGGCCGACGCCGGGCGGGGGGAGTGTTGCGGCGATGGCAGGCCTGCTTGCGGCCGCACAGGCACGAATGGTGGTCGAGTATACCGTTGGCAAACCCAAGTTCGCCGCCTATGAGAAGAAGCTTCGGGAGGCGCTGGGGGAACTGGAGCGGGCCGAGGCGGCATTCGCGGAACTGATGAGCGAGGACATGGCCGCATACGAACGGTTGGCGGCGTCGTGCAAAGCCGGCGACCCGGCCGAGCAGCAACAGGCAGTGGCCACGGCAACGGCCGTGCCGATGGAAATCACGGCGATGGCCGGGGCGGTGCTCGCGCTGCTGGATGGTCTCAAGGAATGCGTCAACCCCTACCTGCTCGGCGATCTGAAGGTGGCGGCGATTATGAGCCTGGCGGCGGCGCAGTCAGCGGCCGTCAATGTGGAGGTCAACCTCCGCGACCTGGCGGATGGGTCTGAGGTGGAGCGAGTGAACAAGGAGATGACTCGGATCCTCGAGAAAGCCTACGATCATCGCAATTCAGTGCTGAATCAGCGGGCCTCGTAGGAAATTCGCCTGGATGATGAGAAGCCTTTGGGTTTTCGCAGTCTTGGTCGGTGTGGCGTGGGCGGTTGCCCTGTGGTTCAATCGTCGCGGTGTGTGTCGCTTTGACGGAAGCGGCGATCCCAACCGTGGCATCGTGGTGTTCGTTGAGCCGGTCCGCTGGCTGTTCATTGTCTGGTGCTTCAACGCACTGTGCCGGGCGCTTCGGCGTGCGGGGCGAACAGATGCCGTGTACTTGTATCGCTGGAGTCGCGCGGCCGGAAGTGTACTGGTTCTTCCCGATCTGATGCGACGGCATCGACTCGATGCAAAGGCCGTTCGACTGGCGCAATTCATCGAACAACTGCGCCGTGAGCATCCGGCATCACCGATCCATCTTGTTGGATATTCCACAGGTGTCTACATCGCGTTCGAATCGCTCAGACAGATGTCGCCGGCCACGACAATTGGACAAGTCGTCGCGCTACACGGCACCGTGTCACCGGACTACGACATGACCGAGGTGACCCGGCGGGCAAAAGGTGTGCTGACCGTACACGGACGACCAGATTGGCTCATCAACGGCCTTGGACCGCTCCTGTTCGGGACCAACGATCGCGTGCACACGGCCGCCTGCGGCATGGTCGGCCTGCGAAGCGCGCCGGCCAAGGTCGAGCAGCGTGGCTGGCAAATCAGCGACGCCCGAGCAGGCTACCTGGGCGACCATTTCACGGTCATGTCCAGGGGCTGGCTTCGGGTGAACATCATTTCGCGACTCACATGACGCACAAGCCAACTTCCCAACGGGACATGGCTTACCCTTCAGCAGCAACATGGCTGCCTGCAAGCCGCTTCGTGGCCCCGTGAAGCCATGTCACCCTCGACGGCAACTGTGGTCAAGCCGCGGGATTGGAGTGGGGCCTGTCTTCCGGCCGATGAGAAAGGCGATGGCCACCGAACCGCCCTATTACCTGGACATCAAAGGAATCGAAGGCGAGCCGCCTGAGCCGGAAGGTCCGCAGCGGGAGCCGCGGCGGTGGATCGGGGTGGAATTCGAGTGCTGCGGGGTCTACACGCGGATCTACAAGAACAGGGAAGGTACGGCCTACGAAGGCAAGTGCCCGAAGTGCCTGCGGCCGGTGCGGGTCCGCGTCGGACCGGGGGGCACATCTCATCGGATGTTCAGGGCGAGGTAGGAAGAGAAGTCCTCAGTTCTCAGTTTTGAGTTGTCAGTCGGAAAAAGCACGCAGGGGCGCGGGGCTGCATCATCGCCCGGGACACACGTACGAAGCAGGCTTTCCGCCATCAACCTGCCCGCGCAGAACGGCCGGTACGATACATGATCTATGCGCTGTCCTGCGAAGCGTTCACCGCGAAGCAGGGTCGGCCCGCTCGGCGGAATCCCTTCCGCATTCGACGGCAATGAGGATAGGAATCCTCCACGTCAAAGGCCCCAGAAAGGATTCTGGGGCCAGCGAGCAGCTGAATTCTGGGGCCAGCGAGCAGCTAGATTCTGGGGCCAGCGAGCAGCTAGATTCTGGGGCCAGCGAGCCAAAGGCCCCAGAAAGGATTCTGGGGCCAGCGAGCAGCTAGATTCTGGGGCCAGCGAAGACGGCGAATGGTGCAACGCTCATATCTTGAAAGATTGGGCCGTCAGGTGGTCCAGCCACGCGGTGGTCACTCTTCGTCGGTTTTGAGTTCTTCGACCTCGGGAAGGTCTTCGAGGCTGGAGAGGCCGAAGACTTCGAGAAATCGCTTGGTGGTTCCGTAGAGCATGGGACGGCCGACGTCCTCGGCCCGGCCGACGATCTTGACCAGGCCCAGTTCGCGCAGGCGGTTGAGCATTTCGCCCGACTGCACGCCGCGGATGGCTTCGATTTCGGCCCGGACCACGGGCTGTTTGTAGGCGATGACCGCCAACGTTTCCATGGCCGCCTGGGAGAGCCGCGAATCCTGCTTGTTCTGGCGCAGCCGCCGAAGCCAGGTGTTGTACTCGGCACGTGTGAGCATCTGGTATCCGCCGGCGATCATTTCGATGCGGAAGGCCGAGCCCTGCTGATCGTAGCGCTTGTTGAGAGCATTGATGTGCTTTCGGACATCGCGGGCCGAGCCGACGCCCAGAATAGACACGATCCTGGCCAGCGTCAGAGGCGTGTCGGTGGCAAACAGAATTGCCTCGATCACGCGTTCGGTGGTCAGTTCCTGTTCGCCTGCCCGGGGTGCGGCGTCGGCGTCATCTGACGGCCCCGCCTCTTTGGACTCGTCGGCATCGGCAGTCTCGGCCGTCTCCTGTGACAACGCGGCCAAGGCCTCGGCCAGTCGGCCGGCCGTCGGGTCCGTGGCAGGCTCCTCGGAGTCACCGACCAGCCGGCCACCGGCGATTGTCATCAGCCTTCCGCCCTGCTCAGCCGGCTCGGCTTGCAGATCAGGGGCTATCTCGGTGAGCCCCGACTCGGGCCAGACGGGATCGGAATCGGCCGGCAAAGCATCGGCGATCGCCTCGGAGGCCGCGACATCGGCGGGGAGGCCGTCTTCAACGGGCTGCTGGTCTGGAGTCGGTTCACGGTCTGCACTCATAAACACACAATATACCGTTGCCGAACGAGATTCACCAGTCCGCACTGAGCACAAAACGAACCGGCGACAGGTAGCCTGGAACCAGCACCCGAGGGTGGCCCCCTGCCGGCTGCGAAGTGTCACGAACGGGCTGGTGGGCGATCGCGAATACCGGCTGATGGAGCAAGGAGACAGGGAGTAGTATGAGCATGTGTCGGACGCCGGCTTGGTCGTCCGGCATTCGGCAGGAAAAAACCATGGTTTGGGCAGCCAAAGGCAAGAGTCCCTTTTACCCCGGCCAGCCCGTTCCGGTTGAGTTCTTCGTCGGCAGGACCGAACAGATCGCCCACATCATGCAGCGCGGAGCCGGCCAGGTGGCCGCGGGAAAACCCGTGGCCATGTTCGTTCAAGGTGAGTACGGGATCGGGAAGAGCTCAATTGCCGGCTTCGTTCAACGACTGGCCGAGCGGGAGTACGGTCTGCACGCGGTTTATGCGCCCCTGGGATCGGCGAACTTCCTCGACGACGTCGGAGCAAGCATTCTCGAATCCATGTTGCGTTCCGGAGCCTTCGATCGCAGCCGGTCTGAGCGGATTCGAAACTGGCTCGCCAAGTATGTCGGTCAACAGGAGCTTTTTGGCCTGACGATTCACACCGAAGCCTTACGGCGCGATGCGCCTACCGTGGCCAAGCCGAGCGGCGTCCTCGCCTTCCTGGGCGAGGCTCTGCGGCGATTGGGCGAGACCGGCGTGCGCGGCTTGTTTCTGGTTCTTGACGAAATCAACGGAATCAGTGCCGCTCCCAAGTTTGCTCACTTCATCAAGGAAAATGTGGATGCCAATGCCATGGCACGCGAGCCGCTGCCGCTTCTGCTGATGCTCTGCGGTGTGGAGGAGCGGCGCCGTGACATGATCAAATCGCATCAACCCATCGACCGGATTTTTGATGTGGTTGAGGTTGAACGCATGACTGTGCCGGAGATGGAAGGTTTCTTTAGAAAGGCCTTCGACAGTGTCCAGATCGCAGTTGAGCCTGAGGCGATGAAGCTGCTCACGGAGTACTCGGCCGGTTTTCCCAAGATCATGCACATCGTGGGCGATGCCGCGTTCTGGCTTGATCAGGACGGCGTGATCACTGAACAGGAGGCGTGGCGAGCCGTGCCGAATGCTGCCGATGAAGTCGGCAGGAAATACGTCGACCAGCAGGTCTACAGCGTGCTGCGCAGCAGAGACTACCGCTCAATCCTCGGCACGATTGCCCGCACCGGGCTCGACATGGGCTTCCGTCGAGCCGACGTAGCCAGAGGCCTTACCGACACCGAGAAGCGCAAGTTCGACAACTTTCTTCAGAAGATGAAGAGGCTCAACGTCATCCGCTCAGGAGACCTTCCAGGGGAGTACGTTTTCAACGTCCGAATGGTCCGGCTCTACATCTGGCTGGACAGCCTACGGAAGAACCATGCCGCACGTTGACCTCGCGTCGCCATGCCCCTGATTCAGTCGCTCCGCTGGCAGGTATTCCCCGGTCCGGCGCAGCCCAAGATCCGGTTTTTTGAGAAACCTTCCGTCTATTGCCGCTGCGGAGGTGCCTGCTATTCGGCCAGAGCTTGCGTCACTCGAACATCTTGAGCTGGTACCGTTCGAGGGCGAATTTGCCGATCTGCTGGTCGACCGGCATGGGATAACGGCCGCTGAAGCAAGCCGTGCAATAGTAGCGACCGGGGTGTTTCACGCATTTCAACATGCCTTCGAGGGAGAGGTAGTGCAATGAATCGACACCGAGGTAATCGCGGATCTCGGCGACGGACCTCTGATGGGCAATCAACTCCTGCTGGGTAGGGAAGTCGATTCCGAAGTGGCAGGGATGTCGAATGGGCGGGCTGGCCACGCGGAGATGAATCTCCTTGGCCCCCGCCTGGCGCAGGGTACCGATCTTTCCGCGCGTCGTCGTGCCGCGAACGACCGAATCCTCAACGACGATCAAGCGGCGTCCGCGGACGTTCTCCTTGATGACGTTCAGCTTCATCCTCACCACGAGGTCGCGCTGCACCTGCTCGGGCATGATGAACGAGCGGCCGACATAGTGGTTGGTGGTGTAGCCGCGTTCGTAAGGAATGCCGCTGGCTCGGGCGTAGCCCATGGCCGCACAGCGGGCGCAGTTGGGCACGGGGATAACGGCGTCGGCCTCGACCGGTGCCTCGCGGGCTAATTCGGCCCCCATTGCCTGGCGCACCTTGTGGACGTTTTCGCCAAAGACATCGCTGGCGGGGTCGGCGAAGTAGATCTGCTCGAAGATGCAGTACGCCGGTCGAAAAGCGTCCTCCGGCACGATCCGGGAACTCTCCATCCCCTTTTCCGAGATGGTCACGACTTCGCCGGGTTCGACCTCGCGCAGGAACCTGGCGTTGATGATGTCGAAGGCGCAGGTCTCGCTGGCGACGGCGATGGCGCCGTTTTCCAGTGTGCCCAAGACCAATGGCCGGAAGCCAAAGGGATCGCGGGCGGCCACCATGCGGTCGGGGAACAGGAACAGGAGCGAATATGCCCCTTGGAGGTGTCCAAGGATGTGCGGAATGACGTTGGCCTTATCCAGATGGGCCGGTCGGGCCAGGAGGTGGAGAATGACCTCTGAATCACTGGTGGTGTTGAAAATGGCGCCTTGTTCCTCGAATTCTTTGCGAAGCAGGCCGGCGTTGATGAGGTTGCCGTTGTGAGCAACCGCAACCTGTCCTCGTGCGTAATTGACTAAGATCGGCTGGCAGTTGATGTTATGGCACGAGCCGGTAGTCGAATAGCGCACATGTCCGATGGCGTGGGGGTTACGCAGTTCGTCGAGGATTCGCTTGTTGTGGAAAACCGTCGTGACCAGCCCGAGGTTGGCGTACCGCTGGATGGGACCCCCGCCGCCGACGCTGCAGATTCCGGCAGCCTCCTGGCCTCGGTGCTGCTGCGCGTAGATGCCGAGGTACGTCAGCAGGACGGCATCGGGGTGACCGTAGACACCGAACAGCCCACAGTTGTGTTTCAATGAAGGGGATGACACGCCGAGCGAGGTTCCTTCTTTTTCAGGCTAATCAGCGTCAAAAGCGCAGGATATTGAATGCCGGTGGACAAGTCAAGCGACCGACCGTCCAATAATGCCTGCGCATACGGTTTGTCGCAAAGGCAAGGCGTTTCCCGGCCGATGGTGCGTTGGCCCGGAAGGAGATGACAAATGATGGCCTCAAGTCCGGTCGTCATCATCGGAAGCATCACCATGGATCTGGTTGTTCGGACACCGTACATTCCCGTGGGAGGGCAGACGGTTTCCGGCCGGGGTTTTACGGCCATTGCGGGAGGCAAGGGTGCCAACCAGGCAGTCGCGGTTGCCAGGCTGGGCGAACCGGCCGTGATGATCGGCCGGGTTGGCGACGATGCGTTTGGGGCAACGCTGCTCTGCGACCTGAAGAGCAATGGGGTGGATTGCACCTGGGTCCAATCGACGCCGGGAGTCGCCAGCGGCATTACCGTGATCTCGGTGTCCGACAGCGGCGAGAAGGCCGTCACAGTGGTGGGAGGGGCCAATCTCCTGGTCACACCCACCGATGTGGACGCTGCGCAAGAGGTCATCAAGAAGGCCAGGATCTGCCTCTTGCAGTTGGAAATCCCTCTTGAGACTGTGAAGCATGCGATTGAGGTGTGCAGGCGGCACGGCGTCGAGACCGTTCTGGAAACCGCCCCGGTGCCCAGAGACGGCTTGCCGGATTCTCTACTTCAGGCCGACGTGGTTTCTCTGAACGATCAAGAAGCAGCGCAACTGACCGGTCTCTCGGCGATCAAGAGTCCCGCAGCAATCGCTGCCGCCTTGTCCAAGAGGGGCTGCCGATCGGTAGTGCTCAAACTGGGGCAGCACGGGGCCTATGTGTTCTCGCCCGAGGGGGAATCTGCGGTACCGGGTTTTGCGGTCCGTGTTGTGGACACAACCGCAGCGGGCGAGGCTTTCACTGCCGCACTGGCGGTGGCGCGAAGCTGGGGCTGGAAGCTGATCGAAGCCATTCGGTTTGCCAACGCGGCCGGGGCCCTGGCCTGCACGCGGACGGGAGCCCAACGGTCCATGCCTGCGTTGTCGGAAGTGGAAGCTTTGCTGGCAGGCCAGCCGTGACGCCAGAGGCGGTCATCATTGTTTTCGGACCTTGAGGCGGCGAGACTTCGACCTGTCTGCCGGTCGAATCCGGGTCGCGTGCGCCCCGTCGTATCGTTTTTGTGGGGCTTGCGGTCTGCACCTTCCGCATGGGTTTTGCCGATTCGGCGAAACCTGAGGTCTGTAGCGACCGACATATCCTCTTAGGAGACGGCTGCGATTCGAAGACCTGTCGGGGATTCGACCATGGGCAAACTCAAAGACGTGCTCACGACCGGCGATGTCGCCAGGATCTGCAATGTTGCCCCTCGGACAGTATCCAAGTGGTTCGACACCGGGCAGCTTCGCGGCTACCGGATTCCGGGCAGCAAGGACCGCCGCATTCCACTGGCCCAGCTCATCCGTTTCATGAAAGCCCACGGCATACCTCTCGACCACCTGGAGACCGGCCGCCCGCGCATACTGATTGTTGACGCCGACGTGGATCTGGCCCGGTTGCTGGAGAAGGCTCTGGAAGAACGCTTCGACTATGAAGTGATGGTAGCCTCATCCGCCTTTGAGGCCGGCGCGCTGATGGAGCAATGCAAGCCGGCCGTGGTGTTGGTGGATATCGACGTGCCGGGCATCGAGGGGAGGGTCCTGTTTCGGTTCATCGCGGCCCGCGGTGAGCTTCAGGGAACCCAGGTGGTGGCTATGGGGGCCGCCATTACGGATGCGGACCGCCAAAGCCTGCTGCAACAGGGTTACCACAACACCATCGCCAAGCCGTTCAACGTTCAGCAACTCGCTGCTTTGGTCGAGGAATCGCTGGCGGTCGGAATCTGAGATCCGTGCTTGGCTCTAAGGACGGTCTTGCACATGTACTCACATAAGATACAATCGTTCCCAAGATGAGTACATCCTCTGCACCGGATCCGCTGTCCTCGGCATTGTTCGGCAAGACCCGCCGGGCGGTGCTCGCCTTACTGCTGAGCCATCCAGACCGGTCGTTCTATCTTCGCGAGATTGCCCGGCAGGTGGGAACGGGCTTGGGGGCTGCTCAAAGGGAACTGACACGCCTGGCAGCGGCCGGCGTCATCAGAAGGATCTCGCAGGGTCACCAGACTCACTTCCGCGCCAATCCGGAGTGTCCGGTCTTCGCCGAGTTGCGGGGCATCGTTCTCAAGACCTCAGGCGCCGCCGAAGTCCTCCGCGAAATGCTGTGGCCGCTAAGGGACCGGATCCGCCTTGCGTTCATCTACGGATCAATTGCCCGGGGAGAGCCCCGAGAGGGCAGCGACGTTGATCTCTGTGTCATCGGGGACACGACGTTCTCGGCAGTGGTGGCCGCCTTGGGCGGGGCTCACGACTTGCTGGGCCGGGAAGTGAATCCTACCGTCTATCCGCCCGACGAGTTTCGTCGCAGGTTGGCTCGCAAGGACCACTTCCTCTATGCTCTAAGCCGTGGCCCGCGAATCGTGATTCTCGGAGACGAGCGTGAGCTTGCAGGAATGGCAGAACAACGGCTGGCTGGTCCCTCATCAGACGAGCCCGCAAGAGATAGCAGACCTGCTCGCAGTGGTCGACCGCGACCTCGCCGACGCACAAACGCCGCGGCTCAGCGCTGATTGGCGGCTGAACATCGCCTACAACGCCGCCTTGCAGGCTGCCACGGCGGCCCTCGCTGCCGCCGGGTGCCGGGCGTCACGAGAGGCCCATCATTTCCGTGTCCTACAGTCGCTCCGATTCACGATTCGCCTGGAGGAAAACGCGATTCGGGAGCTGGAGCAGTTCCGCAAGAAGAGGAACATCGGCGGGTATGAGCGGGCGGGGGCCGTGTCCGACCAGGAAGCTGCGGAAATGCTCCTGCTGGCGCAGAAGCTGAGGAGAGCCGTCGTCAATTGGCTGAAATCGGCATATCCACAGTTGGTGCCCTCCGGCGATTGATCCCGGCAGGTCCGCGTCCTGACTGATCGCACGCAAGCAGGGGCTCACTTTTTTTCTGCTCGCAGGTCGTATTTTCCGTCCAGCCCGAGGTCCTGGGGGGCGACGTTGACCGGCCAGTCGCCGGGTTCGGCAAAGGTGCGGCGAACGGCCTCCAGATCCCTGAAACCGAATTCGGCGTTGGGCTCGATGTATGAGCCTTCGCCCCACTCGTTCCAAGCTTCCAGCAGGGCCATCCGCTCGCGATTCATGTCGAGGTCGACCTTCAGCCGGCCGAGGGCTTCCGCGAAATCCCGGGTTCGACGGGCAAACCTGCTGTTGGTGCGCGGGCCGTGCCAGGGACGAGGATCCCAACCCACGGTCAGGAGCGGCACGTAGGGCGGGTTCCCGGCCTGCCGCATGGCTTTCCAGATCGACTCGTGGCCCAGGAGGAATGATCGATAGCTGGATTGAGGCATCGTGGCCCCGGCACCGGAGTAGTTGTAGGCGGTCATCGAGTCGAAGCCGGCCTTCCGAACCATCTCTATGCTATGCGAATCGTTCCCGGTGCAGGCGGCAATATGCAGTCCTGCCAAACCGGCATCGCGAACGCGCCGACGCATCGCGTCGAAAGCCGCCTTGGTTTTCTCCGGTCCACCAAGGTCGGTCAGCAACTCATGGACGCTGAAGAAGCTCACGTAGGGCTTTCCGTCGCGGGTCAGGTAATTCGGTCGGCGGAAGTAGTGTTTGAGCCAGTACTCGGTGACGGCCAGCAACTGGTCGGGCGTGTGGCCGGCGAACGGCGGGTGATTGGCCCACATGACCGCGAACTTCATGTAATCGCGATAGCGGGCGTTGAGGAAGCCGTCATTGAGGGCCCGGCCCAATTCCTCCTTGCCGTCGCGCCAGTACCAGTCGAAGACAAAGAATGAGATGCCGTTTTCGACGGCCCATTTGACGTGCCAGTCGGCGACTTCCGGGAGGCCTTCTTTGTACCATCCGAGCACCGGGTCGCGTTCGGGAAAATCGGCCTGTTTCTGCCAGCGGCTGATTTGATCCGGGGACCAACCGGGGAAGTAATAAACGCCGATCTGGTAGCGTGTCTTCACCGGCCTCGGCTTGGGAACGTCATAGTTGTCGGACCCGCGATCCAGAAGCGTCGGATCTGTGATCGGCTCGTCGACATGCAGGATGCGAGTGAACGTCTGGCCATTGGCGTGCAAGGTAACGCTGGTCGATCCGGGCTTCGACGGGATAATCTCAGTGGCGACCTCGGCGCGCTTGCCGGGTTCGACGGCCGGCATGCTCACAGAAGGCTTCTCACAGCGGACGTTCTCATCGACCGCGAACGACGCCACGCCGGCAGGGACCGCCGGGCCGCCCACGTGTTCCAGCACGGCTTGAACGCCGGCGGCCTTGCCCGGTCTACTAACCGGACGTTCGAAACCCATGTGGCGCAGCCGAAGGAATGGACGTGTCGCATCGTTCTCGTCGATACTCATCGATCGCAACGTAAGGGTCTCGCTTCCGTGCGTGCCGAAAGCCAGAGCGAGATGAGTCACCGTCCCCTTCCACTCCGGGAAGCAGCGGAGATCCAGTTCGATTGAACGAGCATGGCCTTCACCAGCGATGGGGATGGGGCGGCCGATCAGGCCGGGCTGGTCATCGGTCGCCCAGTAAAAGCCCAGCACGTCCTCGCCGGGGCATCGGGCGTCCAACCGAAGGATGAATCGCCGTTCCGCGGCAAAAGGCGCGACTACGACCGCAATGCTCGCCTGCGGAGCGGTCGCCCGCACAACGAGGCCCTCACCGGTCCGCTCAGCCGTGGAGGCGCACATGGGCCGCCACGGGTCGTTCGCGTCGCGAAATGACCATGCCGGGGGGCCTCCGGACTGCGATGCATCCACGATCCGAATGGACGACAAGCGGCATCGGACGCCTGAGGGGGGATCGAAGCGGATCCGGATCACCTTTTGCAGGACGCCCCAGAAGGGCCAGATGGTCAAGCTCTGTCGTCCCCCGGACGGCACGAACGCCAAGTTGACCCATTTGGGCTCGAACCCGCCGTAGGGGCCGGTTGTCTTGTTTGTGAAGAAGAGTTCAGCCCGGCCTGCGGCCGAACAGTCCAGATCGATCGTCACGTACTGCCGGTTGGTGGCCGGCGACAACTCGAACTCGGGACTCACGATGATGGGGTCGGGACCAAGGGCATCGAAGGCTACGCCGTCGGGCCCGAATTCAACGTTCTTGATAGTGCCCCCGGGCAACCAACCGTTCCATCCTGATCGGGAGTCGAAATCCCAACGGGCCAGGACTCTTTCCGTCGCCCCGCGAGCGGGGAAGACGACTACCAGAAAGAACACGCCCAGCAGACCGGCAGCGGAAGATCGCCTATGTTTGCCCATGACGCCAGCTCCCGTGAATTCGTCCCATGAACCGCATTGTGCCCGCATCTCATGCGAGGTCGGAATGGGTTACCCGGATCAGTGGTCCCATTGTACAACGGAGACCGAGAGGAAAGGATGGGAAGAAGAAAGGCAGTCCGGCATTGACGGACGACCCGCGCCGGTTGTTTGAAGGGGTTACAGAAATACCATACCGGCCCGCCAGCGAGGGCCGGACTCCGTTGCCACGTGAACGATGCGGCCGACGCGACGCACGGGCGGACGTCCCTTGGCAGGCACTTCGAGCTCGAGCACTTCGTCGACTTCGATCGGCAACGCCATTGAGATCCTGGCTCCGCCCTGGCTGATGTCCAGGACAATCACCTCCGCCCACATGTCTCCCTTGCCCGGGTGTTCGGTACGTTTGTCCAGCCATCGAGCGCGGGCATTCAGGCAGCATTCGAATCGTGGATGGCGCCTTCGATTGATGGGCTCGGCGCGCGTACCACCCGACGGCGACTGCTGAACAAATGAGTCCAACGAAAGGGACTCATTTGCGGCGCCCTGAGGGGGTACTCGCTGCGGGTCGGCCTCCAGAAGGCCGCGAACGATGGCGTCCCAGGCATCGACCATCTCCGGATCGAAGCAGGTGCTCTTGCCTTCCGCAAGTACCTTGAGCGTCTGTTCGGGGGGGAGCGGCCCGCGATAGGGCCTCGCCGCGCAAATGGCATCGAAGACGTCGATGACCGAACAGATTCGAGCCTCTTCGCTGATCTGTTCGCCGGCCAGACCGATCGGGTACCCCGCCCCGTCAAAACGCTCGTGATGGGAGTGTACCATGTCCATAACGATCTGGGACATGGCAGGGTTTGTCTTGATGAGGTCAAAGCCCGTACCGGGGTGAGACTTGACCAGTTCCCACTCTTCGGGTGAGAGCTTTCCCTCCTTGTTAAGTATCTCCGTGGGGATTCTGCGTTTGCCTACGTGGTGCAGGAGTCCGCCTTCGATCAACGCCGCGTGCCACTGCGAATCGTCCGGTTTGAGCTGCTTGGCGAGCAAGCCGCAGCCCACGCCAACGTTAACCATGTGGGTGACGGTATAGTAATCGTGCGTCGCCATGTCCATCAGGTAGGAGAAGCCCACCTGATCTTCGTCGACCCACTCGGCGAACTGGCGGCTGACGTCTTTTACGGTTTCGAGGGACTCCGGCCGCTCCGGAAAGAGCAGCACGTCGTCAATCATTTTGGTGCATGCCTCCCGGACGATGCGGATTCGCTCGGATCGTTCCCTATGGGGATCGGTGTAGGTCTTCTCGAGGTAGCGGGCGAGAGCTTTGCGATACTCTTTGTGCTGCGACATCGGAACGTACAGGAACCGGACGTTCCGCGGGATCAGCTTCTCTCGCAGCTTGCTGGTAAAGGCGGCACCCTTCGCGCAGTAGAGCACATAGCTGCTACCATCTCCGGCCGAGTCGAGGTATACGTCCATCTCGAGGGTGCCGTCCTCGATGGTGGCAACCTCGACCGGAAAAAACCTCATGGCCTCGCTGCCGACGGCGAGGTCGGATTGGTCGAAGGCAGTCGTTGTCATCTGACCCCCACAAGTTCTCCCTGGTGCAGGGCAAACGTGGCCGTATACGTGTAGATCGGGCTATAATGGGGGTCTCATGATATGTAAATGCTTCCAGCCGATGTGTTAAAACGCGCAACCGCGTCCACGGACATGGCACCAACGCAAGACGCCGCACTCAAGGGAATACCTACCGCGCTTACAGCCGCAAGCTAAGAGAAAGACTGCCCCCGCGGAACCGATAACCGGCCCTGCCGAGTCCGGTAACAGAAAGGTCCGCGGAGGACCTATACTGGTAGGTGTGCAACCCGCATTTTGCCAGTGTCCGGTTGGAAGGCTGTCCCACATAGCTTCCTGAGACAGGCGGTAATACCTTCCGGGCATGCGCGGAGGTTTGGCACTCGACCGGGCCAGAACGCGATCCGCACTTGGCCGGGTGCTGATCAATGCGAGCATACGGCTGATGCTTGAACAATCGCGGCCGGCAGTCATCCGTCCGGACGCGGGCATCCTGGCCCCGGCCTGAGGGGAAGGAAAAGTGACTTGGCGGTTTCCGGAACAGCAAGCCCCAAGGGAAGTCGGCCGGCTTGCGGGGCGCCAGGGCGCAGGGGTTGTGCAAAGGCGGAACCCGTGCTCGCCGGTGAGTTTTGAACGAATCGTCTACCGCCGCTCCGGGAGGGGCAGCCCAAGTCGTGCCATGACCATCTGGAGGTCGCTCCAGGCTTGCGGCTTCTTTCCTGGATCTCGCAAAAGATAGGCGGGGTGAAAGGTGGGCATCAACGGCGTGGCCGGCCCGATCATAGGTGATCCGGACAAGAAGAACTCATGCCAATGGCCTCGGAGCCGGCCAATTCCCTCGGTGGTTCCCAGCAGGGTCTGCGTCGCGGGCTTGCCGAGAGCTACAATGACCTCCGGCGTGATAATGCGAAGCTGCTCTTCGAGGTAGGGCCAACAGGCGGATATCTCGTCAGGAGCAGGCGTGCGGTTCTCCGGCGGACGGCACTTGACGATGTTGCAGATAAACACCTGGTCTCGGGTGAGTCCCATCGCCTCAATCATTCTCGTGAGCAACTGGCCTGCCCGGCCAACAAAGGCGAGCCCCTGCGCATCTTCATCGGCCCCCGGGCCTTCGCCCACGAAGACGAGGCGCGCAGCCGGATTCCCCTGTCCGAAAACGGTCTGCGTTCGCGTCCGCGATAACCGGCACTTCATACAGCCTTTGACTTGCCCTGCGTCCAGGGTCTTGAGGGCCTCCTGCCGACGGAGCAATTCCTCCGGGGAAAGGGCTTGAAGGGCCACAACCGGCTTGTCCCGTCCTGGGGAAGCCGCGGCAGGAGGGTGTTTACCTGAAAGCTGTGCGTGCCGTGGCGGACGTGGGGACAGGGGTGCGGAATCGATCCCCAGAAGCCGATCAATCTCCAGATATCGTTCCAAGGAACCACGAATCTGATCGGGAGGAAGCCCCATGTCGCCCTCGTGTCGGATTGCCCGCGCGACCGCCTCTTTGCCAGGATACCGCTCAGGCAGGCGTTCTTTCTCCGGCGAAGACGGCCATACGTGACAAGTGGACGGTGTTTTAAGCCCCCGCAAAGGCGTCGTCAATCGGCAGGCAGGTGTCAACCGAAAGAGTGTCCGAGGAGGTCGACGATTAAAGGCAAAAATGCGGAAAAACGGCTTGTTCAGGCGGCGCAGATATGCTAGCATGCTGTGCAGCAGGCGGTTGTGGCGGTGCCGAGCATGCAACTCTGGGCTGCCACCATGCACGCCCCGCTCAGGGGCGAGCCGGATGCCTGTTTCCAGTCCGCCGGTTACCGGCCGGCATGATTAAGGAGTATTGCCCGTGTCAACGTCAGGGCGGCGTGGACGGCTCTGATTGCTGACGGCAATCGTGGAGACTGTGGGATGGCGTTCGATTCGAACAGGTACCTTGCGGTAGGTTCCAAGGTCAGAGTAGCCGAACCGATGGAAGTACCCGACTGGTCGACGTGGGATGATGACCACGGCCGCATTTCATCACAGATCAAGAAGCGCCTTCAGACGCTGTTTTTCAAAGGCAATGACAAGATCACGGCGGAAGTGGTGTACATCGCCAAGGAGTCAGAGCGAGAGAAGCTGCGCCGGCTGGGGCGTATCAAACTGCGGCTGCGAGACCAGAGCGGTTGCGCACTGGTGATCACGGCCGATCCCAAGCATCTTGAAAGCGCGTGACTTGCTCCGGTCCGCCCGGCGGTTACCATCACCTGGTTATGAGCGACGCCGGCGTAGTACTCATTCCTCACAGTCTCACCGAAGCACGGCTGTACGTAAAGACGCGGCGGTGCGCGTCGTGCGGAGAGGGGCCGCTGCTGATTTCTCGTGAAGCGCCGGTCTATGATGCCGCCGCACACGGGTTGACGGTGACCGTGGTGTGTGACGAATGCGGCCAACCGGCAAGCATCAGGTTCTGCGTGGCAGAGCTTGAGCGCCGCGGCCCGGTCCTGAGCATGCTCGACGAACTGCGGGACGTTTCGCAACAACCGGCCGCCCAGGTCATCAATCCGACACGCCGCCCGTCGCGTCTGATCGACGTTGCCGGCTGGGTGATGCTGTACACCATGCTGACCGAGGCTGCGCGAACGGAAAGCGTCAAATCGACAAGCATTGAAAGACGGGCGGCCGTACGGCGGATGCGAATCGAGGCCGCCCTGTGTCTCGACGAGGCACTCAAGTTCTTCGACGAGGATAGTGATCTGCCGCCCCGGGAGGCTTTCTTCACGAAGGAGAGCTATGGGCGTTTTCTCGATCGACCCGAGTTATACACCCGGCAGCGGCTTATCGAGATGCGTGGTCAGTCGCCGCGATGAGCCATCCGGCCTCGAAGCACGGCAAGCTGCCGGGCTGGTATCTGCTCGACTGCGGCACGAGCAAGCCCGTGCCGCTGATCCGGTTCCGGCTCGGTTTGCCGAAGGCGACGGGCCCCATGCTGCTACGATAAGGGGATTCGCAGCCGCGTTACGGAGGCCGGAGGCAAGGTGACGACCAGTGAGCCGTCGGGTTTCGGGCGGTCGAGAGGCAGATCTCGCGGGATAACCTCCGCCGGGCTCTCGAACGTGTTGGCGGCGTTGAGCTTGCTGTGAGTGAGCACGGTGCCGGCAAGCTCGGCCGGCCTGGCGCTACCCACCAGCTTGATCGCGACTTCGATCGGCTCGGATGCGTGTGTGTGCGTGAGCGTCAGAGTCAGTTGCCTGTCCCGCACGGACGCGGAGCCCGCTACGCGAAAGATCTTGCGATCCTTTCCATCGAGCGAGAAGGTGACGGGGTCGGCGGCGACGCGAAGCGGGACGGCGGTGCCGTTTTGATGGTCGAGGTACATGCTGAACACGTGGTAGTTGGTCGTCTCGATGAACTTGTCATCGGTGGCCAAGTAGAGCGACTGAAGGCAGTTGACGAGTTGAGCAACGGCACATAGCGAGAGCTTCTCGGCGTGGCGGTGGAAAATGTCGAGCGTCAGACCGGCGACGAGCGCATCGCGGAGCGTGCTGATCTGGCAGAAGTCAAACTCCTTCTTGATCTCGGTCCCCGACGGGTGCCAGCAGCCCCACTCGTCGACAATGAACTTGATCTCGTGCTTGGGGTCGAACTCGCCCATGGCCTTCCAGTGCTCGTTGATGAACGTCTCCATGTAGTTGGCCTTGTCGAGCAGGTCGTACCACTGGGCGGCGTTGAACTGAGTGGCGGTGCCCGAACTTCCGCAGTAGTAGTGACCGGCGAATCCGCTGATCGGGGCGGTTGCGGCGTCGCGCCACTTCTTGAGGAATCGCCGGGTCCACGAGACGTCGCCGCCGTTGGGTCCGCAGGCGACCAAGTAGAGCGGCACGCCGTACTTCGGCACCCAGGTGGTGAACTTGCGGTACTCGGTGCAGTAGTCCTCGGGCGTGTAGGTTCCGCCGCAGCCCCAGTTCTCGTTGCCCACGCCCCAGAAGCGGACCTTGAACGGTTCGTGGTCGCCGTTGGCGTTCCGCTCATCGGCCAGCGTGGTGCTGCCGGCCGGAGCGTTACAGTACTCGACCCATTGTTGGAACTCCTCGGCCGTCCCCGTACCGACATTGGCGGCCAGGTAGGGTTCGGCTCCGACCAGCCGGCAGAACTTGATGAATTCGTGTGTGCCGAAGGCGTTGGGCTCGCCGCGCTCCCCCCAGCGATTGAAGCGCCGCGGGCGACCGGCGGCCGGGCCGATGCCGTCGCGCCAATGATATCGGTCGGCAAAGCAGCCGCCGGGCCAGCGGATCACCGGCGGAGCGATCTTCTTGAAGCTCTCGACCAGAGCCTTGCGGATGCCGTCCACGTTGGGCACTCTGGAGTCGGGCCCGACCCAGATGCCGTCGTAGATAACCCCGCCGATGTGCTCGGTGAAATGGCCGTGGAGCAGCGGACTGATCACGGCCGGCTTGCCATCGGGCTCCCGAATCTGTTCGTCGAGCAGAATATCGAGCGTCGCCCGCGAATCCTTGCTCTCTGCCGCGAACAGGCGAGCCCGCGAACCGGCGCCCAATGCGGCCGCTGCGCCGCAGGCCAGGCTCTTCAGGTAGATCCTCCGGCTGATTCGCGCCTTCATGATGTGACCCTCAATGCTACCGGTGCTCGCCCGATGCGATCCAAGACGCCAGTGGTTTAAGGCTCGCGCTCCCTTCTCACCATGGCACCCGTCAAGGCGGCAGCAGGTTAGTCGGCAATCGTGTAATGCCCGCCGGCGAAGTAGACTCCGGCAGCAACCAGCCGCTTAAGTTGCGGCGAGTTCTGCTGAAAGGCGCTCTTACCGCTGGCGATCCACACGATCTTCCGTCTGTAGTTGCGGAGTCTGTTTCCCTCGCCATCAAGCCACCCCTTGAGCCAAGTCAGCTTATCTAAGATTTCACGAACCGCACCCGCCCCGCTGGCCGAATGGACCTCGATCCAGTACAGGAATTCGGATTTCTCCTTGGTCGCCCACCCGACAACGTAGTCCCATCGGTTCTCATTTGGGCGCAGATTCTCAAGAGCTGCATCGATATCCGCGCTCCCGGCCAGTCTCCTTGTCGCTATTGCATCGACCTTGTTCTGATCGGCAGGACGGAGCGCCTGCTTGCCCGGTCGGTAAGCGTGTTCGAGTCCCGCAGTCTGTTCAACATCGTTTTGGAAGCTCATAACGGAAAGAGCGTCCCCGTATTCGCCATGGCGGTCGCGACCGCCTCGTTCGCCCGACCGCTGAAGTCGAGCATCCCACCCCAACTCGACTCGGTCTTGTCCAGCGAGGCAGGGTCCAAGCCGGTGATATCGTGGACTTGACCACTGTCACCATCGAAGAAATACACTTTGCATTCCTTCCTGAGCGCGTTGGCTGCAACGGTGCGCAGGCCTTGCGTATTCGGCGCCTCGAACACCTGCAGCAGCTTCTCGGGTTTTGCCTGCGTCCTCCCAAGCTTCTGAATCACCCACACGAGATCAAGTACCTGCGGGACATGAGTGGAGATGCAGACTCGATAGCCGCGGTCCAGCAACTCGAGCACGAGCAGCAATACCGCTGTGATGGCCCGCGGATGCATGCCCATCTCCGGCTCCTCGATGATCACCCATTGAACATCGTTGCGGCGGGACACTTTTGCCGGGGGCATAAGCCAATACAGACCCAGCAACAAGGGCACAAACTCTCTCTGCCCCGCCGACCAAACCATGTAAGGCAGGGGGGCGGTCCCCGCCGTCTGGCCAAGAACGAGCCGTTTTTGCGACCTGAGTGCGTCCACCTTGAGACGAAACTGCTGGAAGATCGTCTTCTCCAGCAGCTTGCGGTACTCGCTTTTCAGCCGGTTGCTCTTTGGAAAGACCGCGTCTCCGGCACCAAGTTCTTGTTCCATGAGAAGTCGAAGCTTCTCGCTGAACGATCGCACCGCGAAGGGATCGCCAGCAGAGAAATCACTGAAAGGACGAGGCCAGCCGTCACGAAGCGTCAGCACGCGCTGCGCCGGAACCAGAAAGACGGACTCCTTCTTGCTGACCGCCTTTCGACTGATCTTCTTGTTCGCATCCCATGGTTGATGGTCCCAGAGCACTTCACTTAGACCTTCCTGCCAGACCGTGTGCATGCCCTCGCCGAAATAGAGATCAAGGAACTTCGAGACACTCTTTCCCCAATCCAAGCCGTATTGGGACAGTTGAGCCTGAACGAGGCCTGTGTCCAGAACCAGTTTCAGCCATTGCAAGGCGATGCTCTTGCCGCTGGCCTGTGGGCCGACAAGGACCGTCAGATCGCCGAAAGAGAGATTCGCCTCTTGAATCTGACCGATGTTTCGCAATTCTAACGACGGAGGCATGTGCTGATCCTCTCAGACTGTCGTGAAGTTGATGCGAGCAACAATAAGCCGAACATCATGATGGACTGCAACAAGACCCTGTGCGGGACCGGCATCCGTCTTGCCGGTCCAGTCGACCGGCTGGAAGCCGGCCTGACAAGCTCCGTCAGAGTGCCTTGGTCCCATTCTCGTGATCGGCCTCGTACTGGAACCTAGAAACGCTGCAACCGCCGCCCGTCCAGTATTGTACCGCTGATCGGCAAAGTCACCAAGGATGTTTGAATGGTTTGCATGGACACAGGACGGTTCGTCATTCCTTTTGTTGTTCGATAGAATCGGAGTAATGACAGAACCACGACGGACGCGAGTCGCACAATGAACCGTGCGCTATCGAAGTGAGCAGCGGGCCAGAACTGATTTCGACTCACACAACAATGACGACGAGGATCACTGATGAAAGAAAAGCTGTTTGTGGGCTCCTGGCTGTTGGCACAAGTCCTTGTCACAGGCATGGCTCTGGGCGCAGAAAGCTGGACGGCGCCGACGGTGCGGCTTCCGGCTGCCGAGCGGCACCCCGTGATTGCCTGCGCACCCGAGGAGTTGGCCCGGCTCCGCGCCGCCTACCAGGCGGGCGGGCCCGCACATGTTGTCGCCGCCAACATCGTCAAGGCGACCGACAAGTTTCTGGACGACCCGGTCACATTTCCGCCGCGGGGCGGGCAGCACAACCAGTGGTATCAGTGCGACAAGTGCGAACTGGGCCTCAAGACGCTCAGCGACACGCAGCATCAATGCCCCAAGTGCGGCAAGATCTATACCGGAGAGCCCTACGATGACGTGGTCTTCAAGCGGCATCACAGCCGAAACCTCAGCCAGATGCGTCAGGCGGCTTGGGCCTATGCCATCACCGGCGATCGCAAGTACGCGGACTATGTCGTGAAGATCCTGCTCGGCTATGCCGACCGCTATCTCAAGTACCCCTATCACACCAATAGCGCAACGAAGCAACCCAAGGGGCTCTCGGGCGGACACATCGACGAACAGACGCTTGGCGAGGCGACCGCCCTGTCCCGGCAGATCGCTCCGGCCTATGACTTGATTCACGATTCTCCGGCCTTATCCGACGCCGATCGCAAAGCCGTCGAGGAGCAACTCATCCTGCCGATGCTGAAGAACATCGACAAGCACAAGGCCGGCAAGAGCAACTGGCAGACGTGGCACAACGCGGCCATGCTCTGGGGCGGCGCGGTGATCGGCGACGAAGCCTGGATCCGCAAAGCCATCGAGCAGCCGGGTCAGGGCTTCGCCTTTCAGATGAGCCACTGCCTGTCCGAGGAAGGCATGTGGTACGAGAACAGTTGGGGCTATCACTTCTACACGCTGGATGCGCTGGTGGAAACCTGCGAGGGTGCCCGTCGGCTGGGAATCGATCTGTGGAGCCATCCGAATCTCAAGAAGATGTTCCTGCTGCCGATCCGCTACGCCATGGCCAACGGTTCGCTCCCGCGATTCGGGGACGATGTCAACGCCTCCACACAAAGGATCGGCTCACTCGGTGAACCAGCTTACCTGGTCTATCGCGAGCCGCTGCTGGTCCCCTATCTGTCAAAGACACCCACGCCTGAGAACATCATGCTGGGCCGCAAGATCGAGAGGCAGGCGCTTGAGCACAAACCGTCTCCTATTAGTCCCTGATCAAGCATACTCCGGCGAGGTTTTCTCGCTTTGTTCGTAAAAAAG